>DATENJ010000515.1:0-14883 GCA_035275125.1 Actinomycetes bacterium
GCAGCCGGGTCATTCGCCACCCGCTGATCCCATACCACCTGGCCCAGGTCATCGATCGCGGTGGCCCAGTGCACGTGCTTGGCAATGTCGATCCCCACCCAGATCCCCATCGGCTCCCTCCACCCGTGACGGTCCCGGCGCGGTCTCCCCATGCCGGCATCGCCCTACATAGCGATTGGTCGCAGAGCCTAATCAGCGGTCCGGGAAGAGCGGTGGGGCGGGGGGAGCTGCGTCACAAGCCATCAACGGCAGCCAGCATGACAACCATCCCCACCCCACCCGCGCATCCGGATCCTGCCACGCACCGACCCGGATGCGAACTGAAGGGTAGGGCCGCATGAACGGGGCCGAGTTCCTCGTTGGTTCAGATGCTCCCCTCGGTCCCACCGTCTGGCTCGATCCCATGTCGATGCAGCAGCTCCCGCAGGCGCTCGACCTCGCTCTGCAGCTTGTGGTTCTCGTCGATGACCGCGGGCAGATCCACGCTGGTCGTCCACTCCAGCTCCCGCTTGGTCACCCACATCAGGAGCTGCTTCTCGGCGTCGCGCAGCACTGCGGCCTTCTCGAAGACACCGGCGTCGATCGCCTGCTGCTTCTCCTGCCGCAGCTGGGCGAGCTGCTCCTCAGCCTCGCGAAGATCATCGGGCACGGTCATGCGCACAAGCCGCACCCGCGCGCCGACCTGCTCGGCGGTCGCCCCGCCGCCGGCGTAGCCGGAGAGCAGCGCGATGACCTGCTGCCGAACCCGCGACAGGTCGGCACCCAGCTTGACCAGCACCTGGGCGGCAACGCCCTTACCCTCGCGGATCAGCCCGAGCAGGATGTGCTCGGTCCCGATGTAGTTGTGCCCGAGCGACAGCGCCTCGCGCAGCGACAGCTCCAGCACCTTCTTGGCCCGGGGGGTGAAGGGGATGTGCCCGGTGGGCGCCTCCGTGCCGTGCCCGATCCTCTCCTCGACCTCGGTCCGCACGGCTTGCAGCGAGATGTCGAGGGACTCCAGTGCCGTGGCGGCAACCCCTTCGCCCTCGTGGATGAGCCCCAGCAGGATGTGCTCGGTGCCGATGTAGTCGTGATCGAGGAGCCGGGCCTCCTCCTGGGCGAGCACGACCACCCGCCTGGCCCGGTCGGTGAACCGCTCAAACACCCTCCCGTCACCTCCTCTCCACGCTGCCAATTCTCGGCGGCGACCATCCCGACGTCCATCGCCCACCACACGAAGGGTGGGCCAACGCGACCGAGCCGGTTCACGCGCTGGACCTGGTGCTGGACGTGCCCCGCGACCGCGGCGGCAGCATCGGTCACTGGAAGTCTGAGGACTCGTCGGGGCGCCGTTGTCTAAGCACACGTCCCGGTCGCGTACGATGTGGCCGCCTCGTGGGGGCGGGGCGGGTGGAGGTGATGGCGGTGTCTCGTCGGGTGCAGACGCTGATGTTCACCGACATCGTGGGATCAACTGGCCGACTGCGGGACCTGGGGGACGCGGCCTGGGCCGCTTTGCTGCTCCGCTACCACGGTGTGATCCGAGTCGTGCTGGCGGTGCATAGTGGCCGAGGAGTGGATACCGCAGGGGATTGGTTCCTGGCCCCGTTCGACGCCCCGGGCTCAGCGCTGCGGGCGACGGTAGCGGCGGTGGCGCCGTTGCGGGTGGAGCCTTCTCCATGACCCCTCTGGGAGCCGTCGGAGAGGCCGAGATGCGGGAGCGGCGGACTAGGGTGGCGGTGGTCGGTACCGGGCCGTGGTGGGGACGCGAGCACGCCCGGGTGTACGCCGAGCGGCCCGACGTCGAGCTGTGCGCGGTGGTTGGCCGTACGCCCGAACGCGCCACCGCCCGGGCCGCCGAGTTCAGGACGAGCCCCTATGTCGACCTCGAGGAGATGCTGGAGCGGGAACAGCCCGACCTGGTCTCGCTCTGCCTGGCCAACGAGGGCCACTTCGAGCCGACGCTCCAGGTCATCCGCGCTGGCTTCCCACTGCTGGTCGAGAAGCCGCTGGTGTTCGATCTGGACCAGGCCGATGTGCTGCTGGGCGAGGCGGAGGCCCGGTCGCTGTTCTTCGCCATCAACTTCAACCACCGCTACGCCACGCCGGTGGCCATGGCCGCCGACGCCGTCCGCGCCGGCGATCTTGGCGAGCTGATCTTCGCCACCTGGCGCTTCGGCGGCGAGCCGGGATCCAGTTCCCACCCCCACGCCAACCTCATCGAGACCCAGTGTCACGGCCTCGACATGCTCGAGCACCTGTGCGGGCCGATCGACTCGGTGGCCGCCCAGATGACCGACAAGACCGGTCGGGGCTACTCGACCTTGGTGGCCGCCCTGCACTTCGCCAACCGAGCGGTCGGGAGCCTGGTCGGCTCCTACGACTCCTCCTACGCCTACCCGGAGACCCACCGGGTCGAGCTGAATGGAACTCGCGGCCGGATCCTGATCGAGGACACCGTCCAGCGCTACAGCTTCACCCAGGCCGGCAGCGAGACCAGTAGCGTCTGGCAGGCCGGCTACTTCAACGACCCCGACCGCGGGTTCCACCGCACCTTCGACAAGCACGTCGACGACCTGCTCCGGGCCCTCCGGGAGGGGCGCCCGCCGCCTGTCCACGCCCGCGCCGGCCGCCGGGCCCTGGCCCTAGGCCACGCCATCATTCACTCGTTCGAGACCGGAACCCGGGTCGACATCCCCCGGGACGCCGACACTCCAGGCAGCTGAGCGAGCGTTGGAGTGGGCCGAGCGGGTCGGCTAGGCGCGGGAGAGCTCCGAGGCTTGGCGGACCTGGCCGTCGTTGGGGCGGACGCCGGTATAGAGGACAAACTGTTCAACGGCCTGCAACGCGATGACCTCGGCACCGGTGATGACCTGCTTGCCCTGGGCGCGCGCCCGGCGCACCAGCGGGGTCAGCGCCGGCACCGCGACCACGTCCAGGACGGTCTCGGCGGCATCGACCACCTACGCGCGGAGCCGCCCTCCGGTGTTCACGATCGTATTCACCGACCCAATCGCTTCCGCCGAGCCGTCCACCTCGTCCACAAGCTCGATGCAAGCCTCCTTGTAGGGCATCGAGACACCGCACCCTCGGATGCCGAGGGCTCGGATCCCGGCGACGGCCGCGGCCAGGTCGGTGGTCGTGAACGCCTTGTACACGAAGTCCAGGTCGAGCTCGGCATAGAGGAAGTTGTGGAACCGCGTGCCGACGTTGCTGGGCCGGCCCGCCAGCGACATGCACAGCACGGGTGTCCTTGGTGATCGGTCGGATCATCGCGTCGGATCCTTCCCTCACAGCGTCGCGGGGGCCGTTCGCCCGTCCGAGAGTACGACCGGCCCCGTTCCCCATCGAGCGCGATCCAACGGGTTTCCTTGGAAGGGTGCGGCAACCCGGCTGAGTCTGCACTCGAAAGCCTCGCCACCGCCCGACTCCATGACGAGGACACGTGACCAGGTAGGCGTTCCTGACTCGACCTGCGCCGGGCCGACACGGCTCCAGACGTGAAGATGACCAGCGTTTCCGCTGGTCAGGTACGGTGTGGTGGGCCTGCCAGGACTTGAACCTCCGGCCTCATCCTTATCAGAGATGGACGGCTGAGCGCCATGCTAACCAGCGTTCTCCCAGGTCGTGCGACTCCGTAAGTGCCACAGGGATGGGGTGAACTGATGGCTCAGTTTGACGGTTGTTCAACGGCCTTGGCTTTGGTCGGTGAGGGCTGAGCCGATGGCTCGGGGTCGGTCGGGAACTCGTTCTCGAGCGTGATCCCCTCCGGCGTGATGGTGAATTCTCGGACCTGGGGTTGGTGCAGGCTGGCTCGGGTCTTCAGCACGGTCAGGGTACGTTTCACCTCAGACTGGTGGCGCAGGTACTGCAGCACCACGACGTTGTCGGACACGTGGGAGACGCCCAGCTCCGAGAGCCGGGTGAGCTGGAACAGCTCTGGCAGCTCGAAGGTCATCAGCATGCTCACGCCCAGCCGGGAGCAGCGCTGGACCAGGGAGTACAGGTACTCGCGATAGCGGGTCTCGTCGCCGGCGGCGAAGGCCAGATCGCCAAGGCTGTCGATGAGCACCCGTCGGGCACTGGTGCGCTCGATGGTTGCCAGGAGCTCATAGACCCATTGGTCGATGTAGAGGTCGACTGGGGAACGGGGCAGGAGTTCGATCCCGGGTTCGGCGAGCGACCAGCCAAAGCCCTGGGCGATGCGCTGCAGCTGGGTCAGGTTCTCCTGCAGGGTCGCGACAATGCCGGGCTCGCCACGACGGGCGCCACTGACGATGAAATGCAGGCCCATGAGGGTCTTCCCAGAGCCCGTCGGGCCGGCGACCAGGGTGGCCGCCCCGGGCCAGTAGCCGTCCTCGAGCATCGTGTCCAGGGCCGGGATGCCGGATGAGACCCGCTCGGTAGCCATCGAGTAGGCGCTGGCATCGATGGGGTCGGCCAAGCGCGGGAAGACATCGAGGCCAGCCTCTGACAGCCGGTAGGCATGCCTGCCGGACAGCGAGCCGGACCCTCGCAGCTTCAGCACCTGCAACACTCGCAACTCCCGGTGGCCGACCCGGTCGCTGGACAGACTGACGATCGCGTCAGCGACAGCGAACTCCGGGGCGGTGGACAACTCGGCGCTGTCGTACTCCCCAAGCCACAGCGAGGTGACCGGAAACGCGCTCAGCTGACCGGCCAGGCTATGGAGGAAGCGGCGAAACCCCCCCTGGTCGGTCGCATACGGGGTCAGCGCCTTGAAGCTGTCGATCACGATGATGGCCGGCCGGTGTTCCTTGAGCAGCGTGTCGACCCGCTCCAACACCGCGGTGAGCCCCTTGGTGCCGAGCGGGCCGCCCACATCCTCATAGAGCACGGCCCGACCAACCGCCGAGGCGTCGAAGAAGGCCATCGTCTGGCCGTAGCGCAGGACCTTCTCCAGCGGCTCCGACACGGTGGTCAGGTAGATGGCGGGCCGCTGGGGGGTGGCGTTGTGGAACACGTACTGCTGGGCCAGGACCGTCTTGCCGCTCCCGGGCGGCCCAACCACCAGGTTGATGCCATGGGCCGGGAAGCCGCCCCCGAGGATGGCATCCAGCCGCTGGTTGCCGCTGGCCACCCGTCCGGCGCTGTCGAGGTGCTCGGTCATCTTGGCCCGGCTGAGCTGGGACGCAAAAAGGCGCTGGCGCCGAGCAGGTCCTTGATGGCGGAGACAAGCTGCAGCGGGTCCAGCGGCTTCTGCAGGAATGCGTCGGCCCCTGCCTCCAGTGCCTGGTCGCTGGTCTCCAGGGTCGAGATGGCCAGGACCGGAGCCTCGCTCCGCTGCTTGAGCTGCCGGCACAGCTCCAGGCCACTGCCAGGGGAGATGAGCAGGTCGATCACGGTCATGCTGGGGGTCAGCTCGTCGAACCTGCGGGCCGCCTCGGCGGCATCCAATGCCGCGGAGACCTCATAGCCCTCGGTGCGCAGGAAGTATTCCGACAGCTCCGCGGCGTACGGGTCGCGCTCAGCGAGCAGGATCAGCAGCCGCGTCTCGGTCCTCTCGGGAGCGCCGAACGACCACGAACCGGCGGCCGCCCGCTCGGCGAGCAGGCGATGGGCGTCGGCGGGCGAGATGCCCTGGTCGAGCTGGGCCTTGACGAAGCGCAGCTGCTCCACCTCGTCGCGGGAGTACACGCGGTGGCCGCCAGGACTGCGCTCGGGGACCGGAAGCCCGTAGCGTTCTTCCCAGGTCCGCAGCGTCGCTGGCGGGATGCCCAGCATCTGCCCGACCGCGCCGATGCTGTAGATCGGTCGGCTGCTCACCGCTTGACCCTCGCGAACCCCACCCCTCCGCCCAAGCCAGCCGCCTCCGCCAGTCTCCAGCATCTCTTCAGAATGTACGCACCATACGGGCTTCAGCGCTAGGAAGTTCGTCACTTCAGGGACTAGACTACTTCAGAAGTTCCTCGGTTCTTCGGTAAAGGTACCGCAAGAAGTAGCCTCGCTCGACGCCGAGCCAGCGTCCAGCGGAGGAAGTATGTCGTACTCAAGGCACCACGGATTGTCGACGATGCGTGCAGCCCCAGGGCGTGCGGGAGCGGGGTCTGGGCCAGCCGCGACCCCCAGGCTGCGACCAGCAGCCAGGCCACGACCACAACCCACACACCCGGCCGCCAGCCTGCGACTACCCCACGCGAACCAGACCGAACCCAAGTTCGCCCCACTGGCCGCTTGGCACAGTGCACCGATGCCGCTGACAGCGCCGCTGAGGGTGGGACCAGCAGAGCACACACTGGGCGCCACGCTCATCACAGAATTCCGGGACTGCGACGGGCCGGTCCACAAGGGCACGGCGGGGTCTCCGTCGCAGTCCCGGAATCATCTCCACCCGACCCGAGGACCCACCACGACGGGCTGCCAACGTAACGCTTCATCACAAGGAGCCGGTGCCGATGAGGGAGCTTAGACTCTCTGTCCAGCACCACGGCGACCGTGCCACGATCCACATCGGCGGGGAGGTGGACCTGGCCACCTGCCCACACCTCCAGGCCATTGTGGTCGACCTGGTTGACCGCGGCTACCACCAGCTGATCATCGACTTGGAGCAGGTCAGCTTCTTTGATTGCGCCGGGATCAGGGTCCTGGTCGATGCACGGCGCCGCGTCCAAGAGCACGGCGGTTCCCTGAAGCTGGTCAGGCCGAGACCGCTGGCGTGGCGGGTGCTGGCGCTGACCGGGATGACAACAGTCTTCCCGATCGACACCCTCGTTGGGGAGCCGCTGGCCACCAAACGGGTGGGACCGTAGCACGCCAGCGTGGCCCACCTGATCCTTCCGCCGAGCTATCCAAAGGTCGCGCGCCAGGGCCTGGTCCTCCCTGGTCCCCCCATCACCTGAGGAGCGCTCCTTGCCCATCGATCCTGCCGATCTCGTTATCAGCATCGCCACGCTGGGCAAGCCCGAGTTCGATCGCGGCCTCGCCCGCACCCTGCAGCAGGTCGTAGACGCAGCCAAGGAGCTGCTCGACGCCGACGGTGTGGGACTGATGCTGGCCGACAGCAACGGGCAGCCGCGCCGGGCGAGCGCGTCCAACCAGCAGGTGCAAGACATCGAGGAGCACTCAGACCGAGCTGCGCTCGGCCTCTGCGCCGCGGCCTTCCCGAAGCACACGTCGATCTCAGTTCCGGATGTTCGCCAGGACCCAGACAGCAGCAGGGATGCGTTCTGACATCGCTGTGCAACCGACCATCCACGGCAACCACGACAGAGGGACGACGAAAGCGGCTGCTCAGAGGCGTTGTTCCGGCTCAGGAGAGGAAGCGCCCACAAGACCTCATGCCCAAACTGATGCATCCCATTAGGCTGCCACCTGGAAGAACAGCGACCGGCGTTTCCACTGTTCAGAGGCCGATTTGTGGGCCTGGCTGGACTTGAACCAGCGGCCTCATCCTTATCAGAGATGGACGGCTGACCGCCATGCTAGCCAGCCTTTCTGCTGCTCGTGCCGCTCCGAAAGCCCTACAAGGATGGGGTGAATGCGGCCTGCTCTCCGCCGGCGGCCCCGTCAGATGAGCGAGGCCAGCGCGCTGCGGATAGGTGTACGCAACGGCGCTCATGCCCACACATTGGGCACCAGCGCCCCACCCCATGGCGGGTTGCTCGATCCTCGCGGTGGCGTCCAGGAGACGTCCCTGCCGGAGTTCGCTACGATCTCGTCGCTCAGGCTTGTCTTGGCTGGGGAAGGCGACAGCGATGGCGCAGCACGACGCTCAGATCATCGCGGTGGTGGGGGCGACTGGCCTGCAGGGCGGGGCGGTGACCCGCCGCCTGCTGCAGGACCATTGGCCGGTCCGGGCCCTGACCAGGAACCCGGAGGGGAAGAAAGCCCACGCCCTCGCCCAGCTCGGCGCCGAGGTCGTCAAGGCCGACCTGTCCGAGCCGGTCTCCCTAGAGCGCGCCTTCGATGGCGTCCATGGCGTCTTCAGCGTGCAGAACCACCACCTCAGCGGCTTCGAGGAAGAGGTGCGGCAGGGAAAGCAGGTCGCCGAGGTGGCCAAGCGAGTGGGTGTTTCCCAACTCGTCTACAGCGGAGCCGGCCCCGGCGTCAAGGGCAGCGGCGTTGGCTCCTGGGAGACAAAGCTCAAGGTGGCTGCCTATATCAGGACCCTTGATCTCCCCGCGACGATCCTCCACCCCACGGCGTTCATGGAACTGATGACCGACCCCAAGTTCTTCCCGCCTGCCTCCGTCTGGCATCTCATGCCAAAGCTCATGGGATCCGCCCGGCCGGTGGGGTGGCTGACGGTCGAGGATCTGGCCGCCATCGTCGCCAAGGCCTTCGGTGATCCGGACCACTTGATAGGACGTGAAGTCATGCTGGCCAGCGACATCCAATCCATCGATGCGTGCCGAGCCATCTGGCGTGAGGTGACGGGCAGGCCGCCCCGGCGGTTCCCGATGCCCCGTTGGCTGTTCGAGCGGTTTGCGGGCACCGACGAGACCACCATGTGGCGATGGCTTGGCGCGAACAAGGTCGACTTTGACACGAGACCGACGCTGGCCATCCATCCTGGGGCGCTGACGATTCGGGAATGGCTGGAGCGCAAGCAGGCCCCTAGTATCCGTCGGCGACAGGGCAGAGCATCGGCCTAGAGGAGGCGGCAAAGGCCGATCGGCTTTATCAACCGAGCTTCTCAGCTCCTTGTCGGCCAGTGCGTGAAGCTTGGAGTCGCCACAGGCACCCCCGGGGAATCGTGGTATCGCGCCCGAGGTTCTCCCCCTGGCCTATCGGACAGATAGATCTAGGCACCTCCCCGGGGATGCTTACGCTGGGTTGGGTAGGGACCAGTCCGGGGCTCTCTCGGCCACCGGGCAGTTCAGGGGAGTCTCATGTCACGAAGAACTGGGCGTGTGCTGGCCGCGACGCTTGCGGTGGGTCTGGTGTTGTCAGTGGGAAGCGCGGCACTGGCCGCCCCGGTCGGTGCGCTTAAGCAGTTCAAGGTACCAACGGCCAACAGCCAGCCGCGGGCCATCACCAACGGATCGGATGGTAACCGCTGGTTCACCGAGGGCACCGAGTTCACGTCCGCGCCCGCCAAGATCGCCCGCATCACCCCGGCCGGCAGCATCACCGAGTTCGCCCCCGACGTGGCCGATGGGTGCAACGGCTGCATCATCACCGACATCGCCCAGGGCCCAGGCGGCATCCTCTACATCACCTCCAACGATCCAACCCTGATGCGCTTTGACGTGGCGACCCAGAGCTTCCAGGCACCGGTTCAGATGCCCAACAGCAGTGCGCTGGGTGGCAACCTGGCCGTCAGCGCCACCGACGTGTGGATCACCGACTTCAACAACGACGTGGTCTGGCGCTACCAGCTCGCCAACGGGCAGTTCACCTCCTTCCCAGTTGCCGACCCGGCCGACGTCGCCGTGGATGGGGCCGGCAACGCCTGGTTCACCCAGCCCGGTGATGTCAACGCCCCCGGCACCAGCAACATCGGCCGTATCGACGCGGCCACCGGGACCGTTACGACGACCCGAACCACCGACGGTTCCACCACGGTGGCCCCGCGCAGCATCACCGTCGCCACCGATGGGCAGGTCTGGTTCACCGCCCGGTTCACGCCCCAGGCAGTCGGGCGCCTGGACCCGTCCACCGGCGTGGTGACCATCTTCCTTACGCCAAGCAACCCCGGGCCCTCGGGCATCGCCGCCGCACCCGACGGCAGCGTGTGGTTCACCCAGGAGACCAGAGGCAATGCCGCCCGCATCACCAACGCCGGCGTCATCACCGAGGGCAAGGCAGTCAAGGGCAGCGGCCCATTCGGGATTACCGTCGCCGCCAACGGCGACCCCTGGTACACCATGATGGCCGCCAACAAGATCGCCACCCTGCAGCTGCGGTAGGCGCGGGGCTACCCGCTGACTGCCTGCTCTCAAGCCTGTGGCCTGCCCGCTCCACAGCAGTTCGAGCCTGCGCTGGCATGAGGGGGGCCGGGGCAGAAGGGCGCAGAGTATGCGCACCGTGCGAGGCGCCACCTTGCGAGCTTGGAGGTCAACGGACGGTCCAAGACACAGGGATGGGTTCTGCCACCGCTGTGCGACCGCCGATCTGAGGTATACCGACGACACTGGGACCGCAAAGAGGCTGCTCAGAAGCGGTTTTCCGACTCAGGTCGGGAATCGCTCTCAAGACCTCATCCCCAACCGGGATGCATCCGGCTGGTCTAGCACCTGGTGAACAGCGACCAGCGTTTCGCCTGGTCACAAGCTGATTGTGGGCCTGCCAGGACTTGAACCTGGGACCTCATCCTTATCAGGGATGCGCTCTAACCGCCTGAGCTACAGGCCCGAGTGAGGGGGCAATGTAGCACAGGGGGTGGGGGAGGATCATGGCGTTAAGGTGCGGCTGTGGCCTCGGAACTCGGCGATGACGGTGGTGTTGGGGAGGCGGACGGTGACGTCGTAGATGCCGCTGCGGCCGGTGTGGTGGCGTTCGGTGGCGGTGGCGATCAGCTCGTCGTCGAGGTGGGCTGGGGTGAGGAAGGCGACGTTGCAGGCGGCGGCGACGGTGGTGGGGCCGTAGGTGTTGCAGGCGAAGGCGAAGGCGGTGTCGGCGAGGAGGAACACGTAGCCGCCGTGGCAGATGTTGTGGCCGTTGAGCATGGTGTCGCGAACCCGCATGCGGGCGGTGGCCTGGCCTGGGGCGATCTGGTCGATCTGGATGCCGAGGTGGCGGGAGGCCAGGTCGGCGTCGTACATCCTGGCGGCGGAGCGCTCGGCGACGGCTTGCGGGTCTTCCTGCACGCGACCTCCTCGACGGGGTGGGCCTTGGGCGGCCTTCGGCAAACCATGATGATCCGGATAGGCTGTGGGTGGCGGCAGGCGGGCGAAGGGTGCGGGGATGGTGCTGGCGGAGATCGAGTCCGTGTTGCTGGACGAGGCGCGGGTCCAGCGGGGGGTTGCGGAGCTGGCGGGGCGGATCTCCGAGGACTACCGGGGGCGTGACCTGCTGCTCGTCGGGGTGCTGAAGGGGGCCGTGGTGTTCATGGCCGACCTGTGTCGGGCGCTGACGGTGCCGCACGAGGTGGACTTCATCGCGACCTCCTCGTACGGGTCGGCGACCGAGACCTCCGGGGTGGTGCGGCTGCTCAAGGACCTCGACCACGAGATCGAGGGGCGCCACGTGGTGCTGGTCGAGGACATCGTGGACACGGGGCTGACCCTCGACTACCTGCTGGCGACGCTGCGGCCACGGCGGCCGGCCTCGCTCGAGGTGTGCGCGCTGCTGCAGAAGCCGGCCGAGCTGCGGGTCGAGGTGCCGGTACGGTACAAGGCCTTCGACATCCCGAGTGTGTTCGTGGTCGGGTACGGGCTCGACTACGCCGAGCGGTACCGGAACCTGCCCTTCGTCGGCACCCTGCGGCGCGAGGTATACGAGCGCAGCGGTGCCGGTTAGGGTTGGCGGAATCCCATTCCAACGAAGGAGGGACGGTGGACGTCGTCACCGCGCTCGACCGGCTGCCCAAGGTCGAGCTGCACTGCCATGTCGAGGGCACGATGCGGCCGGGCACGGTCGTGGAGCTTGCCGGCAAGAACGGGATGGAGCTGCCGACCTCGGACCCGACCGAGCTGTACCGGTACTCGAACCTCGACACCTTCCTGGAGATCTTCTGGCTGGTCCAGTCCACCCTCGGCGGCCGTGAGGACTGGGCCCGGCTGGCGTACGAGAGCATCGTCGACGGGGCGGCCCACGGCCTGGTCTACCGGGAGACGTTCTTCACCCCGGCGCGGCACCTGGACGCCGGGCAGGACCTGGCCGACATCGTGGCCGGGCTGGCCGAGGGGCTGGCCGCGGCCGAGCGCGAGACCGGCGCCAGGGCGATGCTGATCGCCGACATCGACCGGGCCTACGGGGCGGCGGCCGGGCTGGCCATGGTCAAGCGGCTGATCGAGCTGCGCGAGGACGCCAGCCCCGGGACCGAGCGGGTTCTCGGGGTCGGGCTGGACTCGACCGAGCTCGGGGTCGACCCGACCGACTTCGCCGAGGCGTTCGAGCTGGCCGGCAAGGTCGGGTTGCGGCGGACCTCGCACCAGGGGGAGGAGACGCCGCCGAGCCACATCTGGGCCGGGCTGGACGTGCTCGGGTCCGAGCGGATCGACCACGGGCTGTCCAGCCTCCAGGACCCGGAGCTGACCCGGCGGCTGGCGGGGGAGCGGATCCCGCTGACCGTCTGCCCCAACTCGAACGTCGTGATCGCCAACGCCGTGCCGCGGCTGGAGCTGCACCCCTTCCCGCTGATGCGGCAGGCGGGGCTGCTGGCCACCCTCAACACCGACGACCCGGCCCTCACCGACCTCGACCTCGGCCGCGAGTACCAGTCGTGCATGGAGGCGTTCGACTACAAGTGGGAGGACATGGTCACGATCGCCCTTGACGGGGTCGAGGCCACCTGGCTCGACGAGAGCGACAAGCGCGACCTGCGGGCGAGGGTCGAGCGCGAGGCGGCCGTGCTCGCCGCCGAGCTCGACCCACCGCGGTGACGATGTTTCACGTGGAACGCCCGAGGGCTAGACCCCGAGCAGGCGCTCCACCGGGTCGATCGCGAAGTAGATCGCGAACAGGAACGCGATGATCCAGAGCAGCACTCCTGGCTCGCGCCAGCGGCCCAGGAACGCCTTGATGAGCACGTAGGCGAGGAACCCGGCCCCGATGCCGTTGGTGATGGAGAACGTGAACGGCATCAGGACGATGGTGAGGAAGGCCGGGATGGCGATCGCCGGGTCGCTCCATTCGATGTCGGCGACCTGCCGCATGAGCAGGAACCCGACCACGACCAGGGCCGGGGCGGCCGCCTCCTGGGGGACGACCTCGACCAACGGCGTGAGGAACACCGCGACCAGGAACAGCAGCGCGGTGACCACGCTGGCCAGGCCGGTTCGGGCGCCATCGCCGACACCGGCGGCCGACTCCACGTAGGTGGTGTTGGACGAGACGGAGGCGGCCCCACCGGCGGCCGCGGCGATGCTGTCCACAAACAGCACCCTGCTGACCCCGGGCAGGCGGCCGTCGCGGTCGAGCAGGCCGCCCTCGTTGGCGACGCCGATGACCGTGCCCATGGTGTCGAAGAAGTCACTCAGCATCAGCGTGAAGATGAACAGCACGGCCACGATGATCCCGACCTGGGCGAAGCCGCCAGTGAGGCTGAAGGCGCCCAGCAGGCCGAAGTCCGGGGAGCCGACCACGCCGTCGGGGACCGACGGGACGGTCAGGGCCCAGCCGGAGGGGTTGACGTTACCGGCGGCGTCGATGCGGGGCCCGACGTCGACGATCGAGTTGAGGATGATCGCGAAGATCGCGGTGGCCACGATGCCGAGCAGGATGGCGCCGCGCACCTTGCGGACGACCAGGGCGATGGTCAGCAGCAGGCCGAAGGTGAACACCACCGTCGGCCAGCCGATCAGGCGGTTGCCGACGCCGAGCTGGACCGGGACGGTGGTGTTGGCGACGTCGGGGATGCGGCGGACGAACCCGGCGTCGACGAAGCCGATGAAGGCGATGAACAGGCCGATGCCAACGCTGATGGACTGCTTGAGGGCGAGTGGGATGACGTTCATCACCGACTCGCGCAGGCCGGTCACGACCAGGAGCGTGATGACCAGGCCCTCGAGCACGACGATGCCCATGGCCGACGGCCACGACATCACGGCGGCCAGCTGGAAGGCGACCACGGCGTTGAGCCCGAGCCCGGCCGCGATCGCGAACGGGTAGCGCCCGTAGACGCCCATGAACAGCGTCAAGGCCGCGGCCACGAGCGCGGTCCCGGTCGCCAGCTGGGCCAGGTCGAGACGGTCGCCGTTGACGTCCTGAGCGCCGCCGAGGATCAGCGGGTTCAGGACGATGATGTAGGCCATCGTGAAGAAGGTGGCGAACCCGCCGCGGATCTCCCGCTCGACGCTGGAGCCGCGCTCGGAGATGTGGAAGTAGGCGTCCAGCCCGGAGCGGGGCGGGGTGCCTCGAGGTTCGGACCGAACGTTCGACTCGGTGGTCATCGCTGATCCTTTGCCCGGAGGGATGCAAGGCGGGGAAAGTTGAGCGCAGTGGCCCCCCGGTGTCAACGCACCCGACTCTGGCATTTGCCCCGGTGATCCCCCAGGATTGGACGAGGGTTCCTGTTCCGGTCAGGTGGTGAGAAGTTGGACGCGAGGACGGCCGCCTTGCTGCTGGGCAGGGTCGAGCCCTTCCAGGGGCTCGACGAGGGGGCGCGACTCACGGTGGTCGAACACGGCAACCGCCGGACGGTCGACAGGGGCCAGATGGTGTTCTGGCAGGACGACCCCGGCGAGGCGATGTTCGTCCTCCTCGAGGGCTCGGTGAAGCTGATCGTCTGCTCCAGGGACGGCGAGCTGATCGAGCTCCACCGCCACGTCGCCCCGGCCATCTTCGGCGAGCTGGCCGTGCTCGACGGCGGGCCCCGGTCGGCCTCGGCCGAGGCCGTCGAGCGCTCGACCCTGCTGGTCGTGACCCGCCCGGAGCTGCTCCGGCTGCTGCGCAGTGACGAGCAGGTGGCCGAGGCACTGCTGAGCACCCTCGGGGCGATGGTCCGGCGGACCACCCGCCAGATCAGCGACCTGGCGTTCCTGAGCCTCCAGGGCCGGGTGGCGGCCAAGCTGCTCGACCTCGCCGAGCCGGGCCGGGCCCAGACCCGCCGGGTCACCCAGGTCGAACTGGCCACCATGGTGGGCGGGGCTCGGCAGACGGTGAACCAGGCGCTGCGGTCGCTCGAGTCCCGCGGTTACATCCGTTCGGCCGGCCGGGCGTTCGAGATCCTGGACCGCGAGCAGCTGCGCCGGCTCGCCGGCGGGTAGGGAGCGCGCCCAACAGCGACGCAACAGAACGTCCGCCGGGGGCGGGATGTTTCCCCCGGCGGACGCCTCC
>DATENJ010000516.1:0-32802 GCA_035275125.1 Actinomycetes bacterium
ACAAGCTGCAGAGCGAGGTCGAGCGCCTGCGGGAGCTGCTGCATCGACATGGGATCGAGCCAGACGGTGGGACCGAGGGGAGCATCTGAACCAACGAGGAACTCGGCCCCGTTCATGCTGCCCTACCCTTCAGTTCGCATCCGGGCCGGTTGCTGGCAGGATCCGGATGCGCTGGTGGGGCGGGGATGGTTGTCATGCTGGCTGCCGGTGATGGCTTGTGACGCAGCTCCCCCCGCCCCACCGTTCTTCCTGGACCGCTGATTAGGCTCTGCGACCGATCGCTATGTAGGGCGATGCCGGCAAGGGGAGACCGCGCCAGGACCGCCGCTGGTGGAGGGAGCCGATGGGAATCTGGGTGGGGATCGACATTGCCAAGCACATCCACTGGGCCACCGCGATCGATGACCTCGGCCAGGTGGTCCTGGATCAGCGGGTGGCCAACGAGCCCGCCGCCCTCCAGCAGCTGATCGAGGCGCTGGCTGGTGTGGGTGACGAGCCGGTGATCGGGCTGGATGTGGTCGGAGGGATCGCTGGGCTTGCCGAGGCGATGCTGGGGGCGGCCGGGTTCCGGCTGGTCCATGTCTCTGGGCTGGCGGTGAACCGGGCCCGCCAGGGCACCACCGGCGGCGAGCACAAGAGCGACCCCCGCGATGCCCGGGTGATCGCCGAACAGGTCCGCACCCGCCGCGATCTGCGACCCATCGAGTCCGTCAGCGAGCTGGACCTGGAGCTGCGGCTGCTGGTTGGCCGCCGCGGTGACCTGCAAGTCGAGCAGACCCGCCGCCTGGCCCGCCTGCACGACCTGCTGGTCGGCATCCACCCGGGGCTGGAACGGGTACTGGATTTGACCACCAAGGGTGGGCTGTGGCTGGTCAGCCGCTATGTCACCCCGGCCGAGGTCCGCACCGCCGGCCGCCAAGGGCTCATCGAGCACCTGCAGGGTGCCGGTGGGCTGTCGGCCCGCCAGGTCCAGACCCTGGCCGACCGGGCCCTGGCCGCTGCGGCGGCCCAACACCTCGCCGTCCCCGGCGAGCGGCTGGCCGCCAGCCTGGTCCGCGAGCTGGCCGCCGAGGCCTTGGCCTGTCGCCAGCGCGTCGGGGAACTCGACCGCGACCTGGCCAGGCTGCTCGAGCGCCACCCTGACGCGGCCCTCATCCGCAGCCTGCCCGGCATGGGGGCCGTGTTGACCGCCGAGTTCATCGCCATGGCAGGCCCGCTGACCCGCTTCCGCTCGGCCGATGCCCTCGCCGCAGCGGCTGGGCTGGCCCCGGTGCTGCGCCAGTCCGGCAAGGTCCGCTTCCAACGACGACCCAGCGGCGGCAACAAGGCCCTCAAGCGGGTCTTCTACCAGTCGGCGTTCTGCTCGCTGTCCTCGCCCGACAGCCGGGCCTTCTACGCCCGCAAACGCCGCGAGGGCAAACGCCACCACCAGGCTCTGATCGCCCTGGCCCGACGGCGCATCGACGTGCTCTGGGCGATCTTGCACACCCGCCAGCCATTCCAACCCAACTACCCAAAGGCGGCTTGACGAACGCATTAGGCTGCGTCTCCCGGCGCCGGCGTGCTGGGCACGATCCGCAGCCCCGGTGCAGCTCCGCCAACAACTCAGCGAGCGAGGAGTTCGGTGTCACCGACAACTCCTCAACTCGTCCAGGTCACAGACCGCTGCCCGCTGGATTAGCCGAGGTCGGGCAGGATGCCGAGCTGGGTGAGCATCCCGAGACGGTCGGCGGTGCCCCGGAGTTCGGCCACCCGGCCGTCAGCGATGCGGAGGATGGCAATCGCTTCGCTCTCGAAGTGCTGCTGGGTGGGTGCCGGAAGTCCCCGTAGTCGCCGGTGTTGGTGCCCGACATGGTGAACCTGGCTACGACCTGGTCGCCTTCGGCAAGCAGCTCCTGGGTCGTGAGGCGGAGGTCGGGGAACCCTTGCAGAAGCATGCGGACGCCTTCCTCCACGCTGCCGGCGCCTTCGGGCTGCATGAAGATGACCGCGTTGTGGTCGACCACGTCCGGGGCGACGATCTGGGGCAGCTCGTCCAGGCTGCCGCTATTGATCGTGTCGAAGAGCCGCTGCACGACCGCCTTGTTCTCCTCGAGGCCCATGGGTCCTCCTTCAGTGGGCTGCCGCGACCGCCGAGGACGGACTCTACTGCCAGCCGATGACCGCAGAGGGACGGGCCGGCGCTCGTGATTGCCGGCACTTCCGTGTGCCTAGTGGTGGCGGCTGTCCAGTTGGTTCGGCGCAGCCAGGCCTCGAGGAGGCCAACCCGACCCCCGGACCCGCGAGCTCCTTCCCTTGGGTATACCCATGGGGTATAGTCCCGCGCATGACGATCTCGTATGCGTTGCTTGGGCTTCTCGAAGAGGCTGACCGGCATGGATATGACCTCAAGCAGTCCTATGACCGGCGGTTCGGTGCTATTCGGCCGCTGCGGTTCGGGCAGGTGTACCGGACGCTCGCGCAGCTGCAACGCGATGGGCTGGTCGCGATCGCCGGGGTGGAGGCTGGCGCGGGGCCGGACCGTAAACGCTACTCGATCACCGCGGAGGGCGTGACGGACCTGGAACGCTGGCTGTCGGAACCGGAGGACCCACAACCTCAGCTCCAGACGGTGCTGTTCACGAAGGTGATGGTGGCGCTGCAGTCCGGCCGGCCCGCTGAGGTGTTTCTCGACGACCAGCGCGAGCGGCACCTCGCGGTGATGCGCGAGCTCACCACTGCGCGTCGCGGCGCGTCACAGGGAGACAGCATGCTGATCGACTACCAGCTCTTCCACATCGAGGCGGACCTGCGCTGGATCGACCATGCAGCGCGGCGCCTGGAGACCCTGGCCGCGGAGATGCGGCGATGAGCGGGGGCACTCCGCTGCTGACCGGGCGTGGGCTGCACAAGAGCTTCGGGCCGGTCCCGGCACTGCGGGGGATGGACCTGCGCGTCGACGCTGGCGAGGTGCTCGCGGTGATGGGGCCAAGTGGCTCCGGCAAGTCCACCTTGCTGCACTGTCTCGCGGGCATCCTGACGCCGGACGCCGGCGAGGTGCTGTTTGACGGCCGGCGCGTCGACCACATGCCCGACCGGGAGCGCAGCCGGTTGCGGCGCACGGAGTTCGGCTTCGTCTTCCAGTTCGGACAGCTGGTGCCCGAGTTGCCCGTGCTCGAGAACGTCGCGCTGCCCCTGCTGCTCGGCGGGAAGGGGCGGCGGGCCGCGGTGGCGGCGGCCGAGGAGTGGCTGCCGCGGCTGGGGCTGGACGGGATCGGGCACCGGCTTCCGGGCGAGCTCTCCGGCGGGCAGGGCCAGCGCGTCGCGATCGCCCGCGCGCTGATCGCCGGGCCGCGCCTTGTCCTCGCCGACGAGCCCACCGGCTCGCTCGACTCGGTCGCCGCCGACGACGTCATGGAGCTGCTGGTGACGACGGCCAAGGCCGAACGCGTCGGCGTCGTCCTGGTCACCCACGAGCCACGGGTCGCGGCGTACACCGACCGCCAGGTCACCGTGCGCGACGGACGCGTCGTCCAGCCGGCAGCCATTCCATGAGCATCCTGCTGGGCATCCGGATCGCGTTCGCGGGCGGCAGGGAGAGCCTGGCCCGGAACGCGTTGATGGCGGCCGGCGTCGCGGTCGGCGTGATGCTGCTGCTGTTCACCCTGACCGCGATGCCGGTGCTGCAGCGCCACATCGACCGCCTGGCCTGGCATCGCACGACCGAGGTCAGCCCGCCCACCGCCCCCGACCCGGCGCTGTGGCTGGCCGTCACCGACCGGTACGCGGGCCGGGACATCATCCGCGTGCACGTCGCCGCGCTCGGGCCACGGCCGCCGGTGCCGCCCGGCGTCGACCGGCTGCCCGGCCCCGGTGAGGTGGTCGCCTCTCCCGCGCTCGCCGAGCTGATGCGGGCCGTGCCGGACGACCAGTTGCGCAACCGCTTCCCCGGCCAGGTGATCGGCACCATCGGGCCGGACGGCCTGATCGCCCCGGCTGAGCTGGTCGGTATCGTCGGCCGAACGCCGGAGGAGTTGCGCGCCACCGACGGCGCGGTGGAGATCCGCGGCATCGAGCAACCGGGCAAGCGGATCTCCCTGTACGGCTTCTATCGGGTCCTCATCTCGCTGGTCGCGGTGCTGATCGTCGGTCCGGTGGTCGTGTTCGTCGCGATGGTCACCCGAATCGGCGCTGCCCGGCGCGAGCAGCGGTTCTCCGCCATCCGCCTGGCCGGCGCGACCCGGTTGCAGACCGCCGCGCTCGCCGCGACGGAGACCGCCGCGGCGGCGATCGCCGGTACCCTCCTCGGCTTGCTGGGATTCCTCGCGGCCCGGCCGACGGTTGCCGGCCACGTCACGTTGGGGCATGGCATCCCGATCTTCGTCGAGGACCTCATGGCGCCGATGCGGCAGATGCTGCTGGTCCTGGTCGCGGTGCCGGTCCTGGCCGTGGCCACCACCCTCGTGGCCCTGCACCGGGTACAGATCTCCCCCCTTGGCGCCCACCGGCGCGGACGGCGCCCGAGCCCGCAGGACTGGCGGCTGGTGCCCCTGGTCGCCGGGATCGTGGGCGTCTGGTACTCCGAGAAGGTGCAGAGCGACCCGGGGCACGTCGAGACCACGCTGCTCCGGTGGGTCAGCTCCCTTTCCCCGCTGGCCGTCCTGGTCGGGCTCGTGCTCGCCGGACCGCTGATCTGCTTCTGGATCAGCCGCGGCCTGGCCCGGTCGAGCGGGCGCGCGACCACGCTGATCGCGGCACGGCGTATCGCGGCCGACCCCTACACAGCGTCCTACGCGGTCAGCGGCGTGGCCCTGGCGATGTTCGTGGCCACCACGCTGGGCCTCATCGCGGCGGCCGAGCGCCCCGGCGGCGGCGACCGGCACGCGTCACTGGGTCACGGTGTGGTCGCGGTACACGCGGGCGGTGCGCCCGAAGCTTCGTTCGCCCCCCTCCTAACCAGCGACGCGGTGGTCGCGCGATCAGGCCCAGGGCAGCTGGTCGTCGTGCGGTGCGCGGACCTGGCCTCGGTCAGCAATGTGACCTGCCCGCTGCCGGCGAGCTTGGAAGGGCCGGACCCGCCACCGGCAACGGAGCTGTTCGTCGTGCCGAACCTGTTCGGCACGGCAGGGTTCACCGAGCCCGGCCCCGAGGCCGCCAGTCTGCCCGTCCAGACGGTCTTCGTCCCGACCGACGGCACGCTGGCCGCCGAGGAGCGCGTCCGCACGCTCGCCGCGATCGCGGTGCCGTCCGCGCGGACCGAGACCGCCGACGAGCTGGCGGCGCGGACCATGGAGTTCACCTGGGTGGATGGCGTGCTGCCGCCCGCCATGGCGTTCGTCCTGCTCGTGGCGGCATGCAGCCTGACCGTCGCGACCGTGTCCGGGCTCATGGAGCGCCGGCGACCGTTCGCGCTGTTGCGCGCCTCTGGGGTACGCCTCGGCGAGTTGCGTCGCATCATGCTGCTGGAAACCGGGCTGCCACTGGTGATCACGACGCTCGGCGGCATCGGCATCGCGATCCTCGTGACGTACATGATCACCCCCGGCGAGGAATGGGGGTTGCCGGGTGCCAGGTTCTTCGCCGGCCTCGGCCTCGCGGTGGCGGCTGCGCTGGCCGTGTCCTCGCTCGCGTTGCCGCTGATGGATGCGGCGACCCGGCACGACAGCGCCCGCTTCGAGTAGCACCGGATGACACCGGTGATCGCGAGTTGCTCAGGCTGCGTGGGCGACGATGAGGCTTTGCGGTCCGGCAAGGCCGCGGCGATCGGTGAAGCGCCATCCGGTCTGGTCCAGCCAGCCACGGACCTCCTCGACGCTGTAGACGTCGCCGGTGCGGATGTGCGCGGCGAATTCGCCGGCCATCAGCGCGGCCTGCAGGGGCTCGGTGTGAGCCGGGTT
Source organism: Actinomycetes bacterium (assembly GCA_035275125.1). GTDB lineage: Bacteria > Actinomycetota > CALGFH01 > CALGFH01 > CALGFH01 > CALGFH01. Next base: position 5,877 of record DATENJ010000516.1, read on the forward strand.
GGTCCAGAAGTCGGCCAGCAGCAGGGCCGCGCCGGGCTGGGCGGCCCGGCGCACGCGCTGGAGCAGCTCCTGGTTCTGGTCGGCGGACCAGTAGTGGATGAGGTTGGCCAGGAGGAACGCGTCGTAGCCGGCGGGGAGCTCGCCGGACATGGCGTCGCCGGTGATCACGGCGATCCGGTGTCCAAGCTCCGCGGCGGCTATCCGGCTACGGGCCAGCTCGACGGCGGTGGGCAGCTCGAGGACGGCCCCGCTGAGGTGCTGGTGGCGCCGGGCGATGGCGATCGACCATGAGCCGGTGCCGCCGCCGACGTCGAGCAGCCGCTGATGGGGGCCGAAGTCGAACACCTCGGGCAGCGCGGCGGCCGGCCCGGCCAGGATCGCCTCGATCCCGGCCGAGGCCACCTGCTGAAGCTCGTCGTCGAGCTCGAAGATCTCCCGCGGCGGCCCGCTGGCCAGGGACTCGGCCAGCCTGGTCCAGGCCGGGTAGCTGATCTTGTCCCAGAACCGCAGGAAGGGGCGCAGGTCGTGCGGGCCGGGCCCGGCCAGAAACGCCGCGGCCGTCCTGCCGTTACGGTAGGTCCCGTCCTGGACCTCGAGCAGGCCCAGGGCCACCATCGCGTCGGCGCTGATTCGTGCCGCGCGGCGGGTGAGCCCGGTCCGGGCCGCCAGCGCGTCCAGGGTGGCCGGGGAGTCGGCGAGGGCCTCGAACAGCCCGAGTTGGCTGGCGGCGAACAGGTGCTTGGCCGCCATGAAGCCGGAGGCGAGCTGCATGATGGTCGCGGGATTGGGCTCGGTCGCCATCGGCTCGCTGGCGGGGGCTGCCGCCGCGGGGGCGTGGGTGGTCATGTGGCCTCCTTGCGCTCTCGGTTGCAACCGATCCTGCGCGACGGCGGCGGCGTGCGGTACCCCAGCGGCCAAGGGAGTCCCGCGGGAGTGGGTCCCAGAAATCTGGGAATGACGCGGCCACCAGGGCGCCCTACCATCGGTGGATGAATCGGGACCGGCTGCGCCGTGCCCGCCGTGAGCTCGTCGGGCTTGCCGGCGCTCGCCTCGACTGGGTCAGTCTCGCTCAGGCGATCGACGAGGTCCTCGCCGGTGTCGTGCCCTTTGACCGGAGCTGCTGGCACACCGTCGACCCAGGGACGGTGCTGTTCACCGGTAGCCTCAACCGGAACATCGGCTGCTCGGGCACCTGGCTGGCCACCTACGAGTACCTCGTCGACGACGTGAACAAGTGGTGGTTCCTGGCCCGCAGCGGCCGGATCGCCGGCGCCACGAGCCTGGCAACCCACGGCGATCTCTCCCGTAGCGCCAGGCACCGTTCCCGCGAGGGTCTCGGGATCGGGGACGAGCTGCGCGTGTCCTTTGTGGTCGGCGGTACCTACTGGGCCGCCGCGGGCCTGCTCAGGGAAGCCACCGAGCCATGGTTCACCGAGGACGACGTGCGCTGCCTGGCGGCCCTGTCGGAGCCGATCGCCGACGGATTTCGGCGGGCCCTGCTGGTCGCCCCATCTGCTTCGGCCGACAGCCCGGCCGAAGGCCCGGGCGTCATTGTGTTTGACGGCGACGGCAGTCCCGAGTCGCTGTCTCCGGGCGCCGAGCACTGGATCGGGCAGATGGTCGAGATTCCCCCGCCTGTCACCCCAGCCGAATCCAAGATCGTCCAAGCGGTCGCTGCTAGAGCCCGCACCGCCGACCCCGGCCAGGACCCGCTGCAGATCGGCGCCCGGTCCCGGGTGCGGACCAGGTCAGGCTCGTGGCTGCTGCTGTACGGCACCCGGCTGGCGGGCGGTGCCGGCGACCGCACCGCCGTCATCATCCAACCCGCCACCCCGGCCGCCGTCGCTCCGCTGGTCACGCTCGCCTACGGACTGTCCGAGCGGGAGTCCCAGGTGACCCGGTTGTGCATGCAGGGGCTGTCCACCAGACAGATGGCGCACAGCCTTGCCTTGTCGCCGCACACCGTCCAGGACCATCTGAAGTCCATCTTCACCAAGACCGGCGTCCGGAGCCGCAGCGAGCTGGTCGGCCAGATCTTCCTGGAGCATTACGTGCCCCGCTGGGAAGACATGGCCGACGCTCCTGGCGGATGGGTCGCCAAGGCCACAGCGGTTCGCGCTGACCCTGACCGCGATCCGGTCGGGCCTTGACACACCCCGGGTGACCTTGACCGCGTTCGGCGTACTCGTAAGGGTTCACTCGGTTGAGGCCGTCCGAGGCCCGGCGCAAACAAGGAAGAAGGCATGCCATGCGGGTAATGTTGCTGATCAAGGGAGACCCGGAACCGGGTGCGGCGCCCAGCGAGGAACTGCTCGGGGCGATGGGCAGGTACAACGCCGACCTCCAGAAGGCCGGAGTGCTTTTCGACCTCGCGGGGCTTCTCCCCAGCGCCGAGGGCAGGCGGGTGCGGTTCTCCGGAGGGAACCGCGCTGTCATCGACGGTCCGTTCCCGGAGTCGAAGGAGCTGGTCGCCGGCTACTGGATCCTCCAGGTGCAGTCGATGGACGAGGCTGTCGAATGGGTCGATCGGTTCCCGTTCGAAGCGTTCTCCCAGATCTACCCGGGCGAGTATGGCGCCGAGGTCGAGATCGAGATCCGTCAGGTGTTCGAGCCGCAGAGTTAGCGGGTTCGCGGCCTTCAGGGTGTTCCCACCCTGGGCCATGTCCAGGCGTACCAGACGATCAGCAGCAGAAGGGCACTCTCGGTGATGCTCAGGAACCAGTAGTACGCCGAGGTCTCGCCGATCGCCGACGCCACGATGGAGACGACGTACAGGCTTGGCAGGACGATGTTGGTCCAGCGGTTGACGGTCGGGCTGAGGACCAGCGAGAGGAACACCATCACGCTCGCGATGGCGATGTAGAGCGAGACCGCGAACAGGAAGACCTCCGTGATCGCCATCCCCGAGATCTCGCCCGCCATCACCTCCTGGATCTGCCCGGGGCTGAAGAACCCGAAGATGTCGCCATAGGCGAACAGGAAGAGCATCGCGATCCACAGGGCCGCGATCTTGCATCGGACGCCGACCTTCACGTCCTCGAAGGTCCTGGAGTTGGCCCTGGACACCTTGGCACCTCCCTCGTCCCCCTCGTCAGTGCGGGCAAGCCTAGTCGACGCATCAGGCCGCGGAATGCCCGAAGGCACCGGATTGTTGACCTGGCTGAGGTGGAGACTCGTTGGGGACAGCCACCACGGTCACACTGGAACTCTTCAACCAAGCGACGACGACGAGGGAGCGAAGCAATGAGTGAGAAGAGGGAGAAGGCGGTCCTGGCCGGAGGGTGTTTCTGGGGGATGCAGGATCTGATCCGGAAGCGCCCGGGGGTTCTGTCGACCCGGGTGGGCTACACGGGAGGCGACGTCGCGAACGCCACCTACTGGAACCACGGGAACCACGCCGAGGCGATCGAGATCGTCTTCGACCCCGAGGTGACGTCCTACCGCGAGCTGCTCGAGTTCTTCTTCCAGATCCACGACCCGACGACGCGGAACCGCCAGGGGAACGACATCGGCGCGAGCTACCGCTCGGCGATCTTCTACCTCGACGATGAGCAGCGCCGGGTCGCCGAGGACACCATCGCCGACGTCGACGCCTCCGGGCTCTGGCCCGGCAAGGTCGTCACCGAGGTCACCCCGGCCGGTCCGTTCTGGGAGGCCGAGCCGGAGCACCAGGACTACCTAGAGCGCTACCCGAACGGCTACACCTGCCACTTCCCGCGTCCGGGCTGGGTGCTGCCACGCCGGAGCGCCGCGGCTCGTTAGCAGCCCGAACAGCAGGCCGGGCGAGTCCCCGACAGCTCAGTGAATGTGTGAGCCTTGGGCGACCGCTCGGCTTTGCTATTTATGGGGTCAAGGGCACGGTAGGCTGATGGCAGGGTCGACCAGCAAGCCGGCCTGGCGTCGACTGAGGCGGATGGAAGGGACGACCATGGCGGGGAAGTTCGGCCTTGACCCCCATCAGCTGGACGATGAGACATTGGAGCGCGAGCTGCGCCATCTGTTCGCGACCCGTGAGGAGACCTTCTTCCACGGCTCGCGCCAGGCGCTTCTCAACCACACCGAGCGGATGCACCAGTTGGAGCGTGAGTACGCCAACCGGTTCCCGGAACGGACCAAGGCCGACGCGTTGCGGACCCGCAAGGGCTCTCGGTCCGAGGCGGGGCAGCCGACCGGTCGGTAACCGGCACCATTCTGCTTAGAGTTCGACCCCCGATACGGGATGCGGCACATACGGCTCCTGGAGCCGTGTGATCTCCTCGTCGCTCAGCGAGAGCTGCTCGGCCGCGAGGGCGTCCTCCAGGTGCTCCAGCCTGGTCGCGCCCACGATCGGCGCGGTCACGCCCGGTTTGTGCATGAGCCACGACAGGGCGACCTGGGCGGCCGAGACACCGCGTTCGGTCGCGACCTCGGCGGCCCGGTCGATCACCGGCATGTCGAGGTCGCGCCGGTACAGCGAGTCGAGGAACGGATCGGTGTTGGCCCGCGTGGTTCGCCGCTCGCCGCTCGCGGTGACGGTCCCGGCCAGCAGCCCCCGCGCCAGCGGGCTCCAGGGCACGATGCCGATCCCCTGGTCCAGGCACTGGGGGATCATCTCCCGCTCTTCCTCGCGGTAGATCAGGTTGTAGTGGTTCTGCATGGACACGAAGCGGGTCGCCGCCACCTGCTGGGCCTTGGCGAACTGCCAGGCGAACATGCTGCTGGCGCCGATATAGCGTGCCTTGCCGGCCTTGACGACGTCGTGGAGCGCCTCCATCGTCTCCTCGATCGGCGTGAGGGCGTCCCAGCGGTGGATCTGGTAGAGGTCGACATAGTCAAGCCCGAGCCGCTCCAGCGAGGCGTCGATCGAGGCCAGGATGTGCTTGCGCGACAGGCCGCGGCCGTTCTCGCCGGGCATGGTCCGGCCGTGCACCTTGGTCGCCACCACGTACTCCTCGCGGGAGGCGAACAGCTTGCTGAGCAGGTGGCCGGTCACGACCTCGCTCTGGCCGCCGTTATAGACGTCGGCGGTGTCGAAGAAGATCACGCCGCCGTCGACGGCCCGCCTGACGATCGGCTCCGCCGCCGCCTCGTCCAGTGCCCACCGACGCGACTCGTGTCTGCCGAAGCTCATCATGCCAAGGCACACGCGCGAGACGCGCAGCCCGGTGCTCCCGAGGTTCAAGTACCGCATCGCACAGCCTCCTTCAGAGATCGGCCGCCACGGTAGCGCCGCCCGCTCGCCACCGCCGGGCCGCGGCGACGCGGGCGGATGGGCGTCACCGGTTGGTGGTGACCAGGAGCTCGTCGAGGACAGCCTCGGCGGTTGGCATGCGCTCGATCTCTGCGCGGAGCCGGTTCGCCGCCTGCTGGAAGGACGGCTCGTTGAGCAGCCGGCCAAGGGCCTCGGCCACCGCGCCGGAGCTGATCTCGTCCGGCTGGAGGGCCAGGGCGGCGCCGGTGGGCAGCAGCGCCGCGGTGTTGGACGGCTGGTCGGTACTTTGCGGCAGGCACAGCTGCGGCAGGCCGTAGCACAGGGCACCCAGCATGGTGCCTGCTCCGGCGTGGGACACGACCGCCCGGCAGTGGGGCAGCACGGCCGCCTGGGGAAGGAACGGCGTGGTGCGTACCGCCGGCGGCAAGGGTCCGAGGAGCGCGGGGTCGAAGCCGGGACCGGTGGTCACGACGAGGTTGACAGGCCAGCGCGCGCATCCGTCGATCACGGCGCGGAACACCTTGGGCGCCTGGTTCACGATCGTGCCGAGGGTGAGGTAGATGGTGTCGGGGTTGGGCAGCGCGGAGAAGTCCAGCTCAACCGTGGTGTGTGGGTCGATCTCACCGGGCGAGGGCCGCAGCGGATGCATCGTGGTCCACGGACTCGGCGCGGTCCCGCGCAGGCTGGGAGGGCAGATGTCGAGGTACGGTGCGGCGAACACGTCAGGTGTCGGATCAGGCAGGTCGGCCTCGGAGATGGCCGCTCCGATCGCCGCCGCGAAGTAGGTGGTGTTCGGCACCATCGGGCCGTAGCCGTGGGTGACGTGCGGTATCCCGTGCTGGATTGCGACGGTCGGCGACCCCAGTTCCAGCGTGTCATGCACGATGAGGTCGGGCCGCCACCCTTCCAGCAGATCGAGCAGGTCATGGGCACGGTCGACGCCGCCTCTCCCGAACAGGTGGCGCGCCGCGAACGCCGGCTGCTGCTCGGCAGGCAGCTCGCTGATCGTCGTGTGGTCCGGCATCCGGTCGTAGGACTCGGCCAAGGTGACGCCGGAACGGTGGGCGGCGACACCGAGCTGGCCGATCAGGTCCGACATGTCGGCTCCGGAAGAGACAACGACCTCGTGGCCGCCCTGCTGCGCCGCCCGGATCAACGGCACCATCGGCAGGAGGTGACCGTACCCGGGCCAGGAACCAAACAGGATCCTCATCGGCACAACCCTAGCGCCCCCGTCAGGGTTCGAAGCGCCAGCGGGTCGCGCCGTACGGGTCCGCGGTGGCGACCCCGAACACGGTGTGGGGGGTGAAGCGGTACAGGTGCCACGGCGGCGGCCCGGCGCTCGGGGCGCTGAACGGCGCGGTGAAGGCGTCGCCCTCCACCTCGGCGGGCCACCCGAGCTCGCGGTACAGGCTGGCCAGCCGCTCCAGCGTCGGCGCGTCGGTGACCCTGGCCGCCTCGCCCTCCATGATCAGGTCGATGCCTTCCAGCCCGACAGAGAACGTGCAGGCCGGGTTCGCCGCCAGGTTGCGAGCCTTGCGGGTGCCGGGGCCGCTGGTGAAGTAGAGGTCGCCGTCGAGCCATACTGCGCCGACGCTGGCGGCGTGGGGGCGGCCGTCCGGCCGGGACGTCCCGAGGAAGTACGGCGTGCCCGGCTCGGCCGGGGTGGCCACGAGACGGTCATGCGGCCTGCTCCACGGCATCGGCGGGGATCCGTAGCGGTCCAGGTTGGTCACCTCGACGGGCTGTCGGTCGGTCACCGCTCACCTCCGGTCACGACGTCGTCGACGTCGGCGACCCTACAAGCCGGAAGGTGCCCAGGGGAGAGCCAATTGTGGCCAACGCGGCCAGACCAATTCGACGACGAGGGGAACGCCAACTTCGAGAGCCCGCTGTCACTGCAGGAGCTCGTCGCTGAGCTCGCGCAGGGCGCGGCGCGCCTCGGCCAGAGCGAGGCGGCCAGCGTCGGTGATGGTGTAGCGGCGGATGCGCCGGCCCGCTTCCAGGTCGTCGCTGCCGGCCAGCAGGCCGGCCGCCTCTAGGCGGTGCAGCGTCGGGTACAGGGTGCCGGGGCTGATCCGGTAGGCGTGGCGGGCCAGCTCGGCCGCCATCCAGGCCCCATGAATAGGGTGCTCGGCGGCGTGGTGCAGCACGTGCAGCTGCACAGCCCCATGCAGGAACGAGCGCATGCGCCTATCCTATCGGACGTCGATATCGGATTCCGTAATCAGCGCCATGGGAGGTGACATGCCCACCACCAGCACAGTCGGCGTCCGCTACATGATCGACGACGTCCCGGCCGCCGTCGCCTTCTACACCACCCACCTGGGCTTCACCGTCGAGCACGACGCCAGCCCGGCGTTTGCCGCCGTCGCCCGCGACGGCGTGCGGCTACTGCTCAGCGGCCCGACCAGCTCGGGACGCCGGCCCATGCCTGATGGCACCCGGCCGGTGCCCGGTGGCTGGAACCGCCTGCACCTGCAGGTGGACGAGCTGGCCGGCGAGGTCGACCGGCTGCGCGCCGCCGGCTGCAGCTTCCGCAACGACATCATCACCGGACCGGGCGGGTCGCAGATCCTGCTGGAGGACCCCTCCGGCAACGTGGTCGAGCTGTTCCAACCCGCCAGTTGAGGCCCGCGGTCCTACGCGACGGCGATCACGCTCCGCCAGCTCGATCCGGGGGGGCGCTGTGCCGGAGGATCGCGCGGACGATGGGCTGCCAGTCGTTTCGATCGATCCCGTGACCGGCCCCCTCGAGTGTCACCAGGCTCGCATCTGGAATCGCCTCGGCCAGAGCCTCACCGTGCTCGAGAGGGAATATCGGATCCGCGGCCCCGTGGATCACCAGGGTCGGCGCGGTGATCGAGGCCAGGGGCTCGTGCGGGCGCCCGTCGTCCGGGATGGCATCGTGGTTCCGAGCGGCAGCGAAGTTGCGTGCCCGCCTGACCTCGCGACGCGCCAGCTCACGGGCTGCCGTCTCATCGAACGGGCGCTGGCCCCCCGCGAGCATCCGCGAGTAGGCAACCAGGTACTCGATCACCGACTCGGCGTCCGACCAGTCCACCTGCGCCGTTGCCACGAACCGCATGAACTCCCCGGTCGGTGGAGGGAGCTCGCGCTCACCAGGCAGCACACCGGTGGTGCTGATGAGCACCAGCGAGCGGACGCGATCGGCGAAGTCGAGCGCGAGCAGCTGCGCGAACGCCCCGCCCGCCGAGACGCCGACCACGTGCCCGGCCGGGATGCCGTAGGCGTCGAGCACGCCCGCGGCATCGGCGACCAGGTCGGCGCCGGTGTATCCGGGGTGGCCGGGCTCATAGGTGACCGATCGGCCGGTGTCGCGATGGTCGTAGCGGATCACGAAGCGCCGGCCGTCGGCCAGCATCCGGCAGAACCCCTCCTCCCACCACAGCATCGACGCGCCAGTGCCCATGACGAGCAGGACCGGCGGGTCCGCCGGGTCGCCAAAGGCCTCGGTGCAGAGCTCGACGCCGTCCGCTTCGATCATGCGCTCGGCCAACTCGCCTCCTCCCGAACGCCGCGACCCCTGGGTGCAGCGTTCGCGCGATTGATGCAATCCGCCAGCGCGGGACTCCAGTAGTACCTGGAGAGCGGGGGTACCGCTCAGCAGGCGAACTGGAGGCACGGCATGGCCAACAAGGACACCGGCTACGGCCGGCGGTGGAAGAAGTGGCTGGCGATCTATGCGGTCGCGGGCGTGGTCGTCTATCTGATCGTCTACCTCGTGTTCTTCTCCGGCGGCGGTGGTGGTGCTGCCGGTGGTGGAGGGCTGTACTGATTGAGCCAGGCGGTCAAGGAGGAATGCTCCGACGTGAAGGTTCGTTCGGAGAACAAGAGTTCCAGAGCGGCGATACCGCTAGGAACCCTGGGAGCTCTGGGTGGATCGGCTGTGCAAGAACTGTCGGATGAGTCGCTGCTCGCCGGACTCGGGTCGGGCGATCCCGATGCAGCCGCCGCCTTCGTCCGGCGCTTCCAACGTCGGGTGTTCGGGCTGACGTTCTCGATCCTCCGGGATCGCGCCGCCGCGGAGGAAGCCGCCCAGGAGAGCTTCGTGCGGGCATGGAGGCACGCCTCCACCTACGACTCCCGACGCGGGACGGTGGCGGGGTGGCTGCTGACCATCGCCCGCAACGTCTCGATCAACATGCTGCCCACCCGGCGGTTCGACCCGGTCGACCCGGAGGTCCTCCTCGCCCTTGAGGCCAAGCGGCCACAAGAGGACAGGACCGAGGCGCGGGTGGTGGACGCGGAGCGGTTGCGGGAGCCGCTGGCTCGGCTTCCCGGAGACCAGCGGCGGGCGCTGGTCCTGGCCGCCTTCTACGGGTTCACGGCCCGGGAGATCAGCGAGCTCGACGGGGTCCCCTTGGGCACGGTGAAGACGCGGATCCGCTCGGCCATGCTGAGACTGCGCTCGCAGATGGGGGTGTCAGATGACCGCTGAGCTGGGATGTGAGCAGGTGCGGGACCTGGCGCCCGAGCTCGCGCTCGGCATCGCCGAAGGCGGGGAGCGAGACGCGGCCCTGCGCCACCTGAGTGGCTGCAGCGGGTGCCGCCAGGTGGTCGCCGAGCTTTCCTCGGTCGGGGACGAGCTCCTGCAGCTCGCGCCGGCCCACGACCCGCCCGCCGGGTTCGAGTCCCGGGTCCTTGCCGAGGTCACCAGGCCGCCCCGGCGTCGGAGCATCCAGCCGCTGGCCCGCCGCTGGCAATGGCTGGCCACCGCGGCCGCCGCCGTGGTGCTCGCGGCCGCGCTCGGTGGAGGGTCGGTGCTGCTGGCCACGGCCAGCGACCGTCGGCTCGCCGCCAGCTACCAGGCGGTCCTGAGCCAGGGTCACGGAGCCTACTTCCTCGCCGCCCCGCTCCAGGGCACCGGAGGCCGGGCCGGGACCGTGTTCGGGTACCAGGGCCAGCCGTCATGGGTCATGGTGACCCTGACGCCCCCGATCCAAGAGAGGGGCCGATTCCAGGTCCAGGCGGTGACCCGCGACGGGCGCTACCTCTCCCTCGGCGACGCGGTGCTTGGCGGCGCCAACGTGTCCTGGGGAGGACAGCTCCCGGTCGACCTCTCGGCGGTCCACGAGCTCCGGTTCGTGGGTCCGGACGGACAACGGGCGTTCACCGCGACCTTCACCACGGCCAACCCCTGGGGTTAGCCCGTTAGGACCCGAAGGCTCCTAGCTGGGCGAGCATGGCGAGCTGGTCGAAGACGCCCCAGTGCTCGGCGATCCGGTTGTTGGCGATGCGGAAGATGCCGACCGAGGTCACCGCGAACCGCTGGCCGGTGGGTGGGCGGCCCATGAAGTCGCCGTTGTGGGTGCCGGTCACGGTCACGCGGGCCGCCGCCCGGTCCCTGGCGGTGAACAGGTCCTCGATGGTGAAGCCGAAGTCGGGGAAGCCGGCCCGGAGCATTGTGTACTTCTGTTTGAGGCCGTCGCGGGTCGGGGGGATCCCGCGGAGCTCCTCGTGGTCGACGAAGTCGTCGGTGAGCAGGTCGTCGAGCTGGTCGAAGCTGCCGGGGTTGAGGGCCTCCTCGTAGTACCGGCGGACCAGGGCCTCGCCGTTGTCGTCAGCCACGTTCTACTCCTCCCCGGCCTGCCGTTGCGGACCTGGCACTCTACGACGGCGCTGAGCGCTTGCGCTCCAGGGGGAACTCGTGGGTGGCGCCGGGGACGAGCTCGACGGTCCGGTCGCTGACCAGGACCTTGATGGGTGGGGCGCCGCCGGGGCGGGAGCTGACCACCATGTGGGCCTCGGCCAGGGTGACGTCGATGCGGTGGCCCCGGTAGTGGATGCTGAAGCGGAGCTGCTTGACCTGCGGTGGGAGGGCCGGCTCGAACCGGAGCACCTCCCCGCGGGCGCGCATGCCGGTCAGGCAGCGCAGGACGATGTCGACCGTGCCGGCCATCGCTCCCAGGTGGATGCCTTCGGCGGTGGTTCCGCCCTGGACGTCGGCGACGTCGCTCTCCAGGGCCCGCAGCAGGAACCGCCAGGCCTGCTCGGGCTCGTAGCGGGCCAGGACCCAGGCGCTCACCACCCCGCTGAGAGTTGACCCGTGCGAGGTCCGCTCCAGGTGGTAGCTGACCGTGCGGGCGAGCTGCTCCTCGCTCACCTGGTAGCCGAGGCCGGCCAGCAGCTCGCGCAGCTCCTTGCGCGACAGCAGGAACAGCAGCATCAGCACGTCGGCCTGCTTGGCCAGCTTGTAGCGGTCGGTGCTGTCGCCCTCGGCCTCGAGGACCCGGTCCAGCCGCTGGATGTTGCCGTAGCGCTCCCGGTAGCCCTCCCAGTCGAAGTCCAGCAGCTGCTCGTAGCCCTCGAACTGGGTCAGCACGCCGTCGGCGTGGAAGACGACCTTCATCTTGCGGGTGATGTCGCGCCAGCGGTCCAGCTCCTCGTCGCGGAGCGTGAGCTCCTCGACCAGCTCCTGCCGGTAGTGCGGCGGCAGCTCGGCCAGGGCCTCGAGGGCACGCTGTAGCACCCAGACGGCCATGACGTTGGTGTAGGTGTTGTTGTGCAGGCCCTGCTGGTCGGAGCCCGGGTAGCCCTCGTGGTACTCGTCGGGGCCCATGACGCCGTTGATCTCGTAGCGCTCCTGGTCCTGGTCCCAGGTCGCGATGCTCGACCAGAAGCGGGCGATCTCCAGCAGCAGCTCGGCCCCCACGAAGCGCAGGAAGCCGATGCTGCCGGTGACCATGTAGTGCTGCCAGACGTTGTAGGCGATCGCGATGTTGACGTGCCGCTGCAGGTGGGAGTGGTCGGGCAGCCAGCGTCCCGACTTCGGGTTGAGGTGGAGCTCCTGGGTCTCCTCCTGGCCGTTGGAGCCGCTCTGCCAGGGGAACATGGCCCCCTCGTACCCGGCGGCCCTGGCCGCGCCCCGAGCCACGCCGAGCCTTGCGAAACGGTAGTACAGCAGGGCGCTGGCCAGGACCGGCCGCTGGAAGTTGAGGAACGGGAAGACGAACACCTCGTCCCAGAAGATGTGGCCCCGGTAGGCCTCCCCGTGCCAGCCGCGCGCCGGGACGCCGGCGTCGAGATGCACGGTGTGGGGCGACACGGTCTGCAACAGGTGGAAGATGTGGAGGTGCAGGACGGTCTCGGTCCACTCGTTGGCGCTGTCCAGCTCGATGTCGAACCGGCTCCACAGGCTGTTCCAGGCGCCTTCGTGCCGGGCCAGCAGCCCGGCGAAGCCGGCGCCGCCGGACAGTGTCAGCCGGGCGTCGTCGCGGCTCTCCGAGACCGCCCGGTCACGGGAGGTGAACAGGGTCACGACCTTCTCCACGGTCGCCGGCTGGCCCTGCTCCAGCTCGAAGGCGAGCTCGTGGGCGACGAACCCGGGCTCGTCGACCAGTCGCCGCTCGGCCTTGGCGACCTGGCCGTCGCGCAGCAGCCTGGTGCGGGCGGCCAGAGCGACCCGGACATGGGACTGGGTCGTCTCGACCTGCAGATCGACGGTCTCCTCGTCGACCTCGGCCTGGCCCACCACCGTCAGATGGCGGCCGTTCAGTTCCCGGTAGCGCTTCACCCCGGCGTTGACCACCCGGCCGTCCAGCCCGGACTGGACCTCCAGGGTCCCTGACCAGTTCTCGGCCACGAAGGTGGTCTCCAGCCCGGCCAGGTGCTCGTCCTTCATGCTGACGAACCGGCGCTGGGAGACGCTGGTCTGGCGGCCGTCGGCGTCGCGCCACCGCAGCCGCCGCAGCAGCGTCCCGTGGCGCATGTCCAGCTCCAGGTGATGCTCCAGGAGCTCGGCCTGCCCGGCGTCGAACCACGGCCCGCCGGCCAGCCGGAACCGCAGGGGCAGCCAGTTGGGCGCGTTGACCAGGTCCTCGTTCACCACCGTGCGCCCGGCGACCTCGGTCTCGGCCCGGTTGTAGAGGCCGGCGACGTAGGTGCCCGGGTAGTTGACCCCGTCGGCCTCGGCCTCGGGCAGGGCGCCGCGGGTCACGAAGTACCCGTTGCCGACGGCGCACAGCGCCTCCCGCAGCCCCTGGAGGGCGGGGTCGAAGTCGTCGTAGGCCAGCGTCCAGACGCTCGGCGGCCGCTCGGTGTGCCGCCGCCGCAGCTCCCCCACCGCCCGCCGCTCCTCGAGCCGGCCCGCGGCCAGGGACCGCAGGTAGACGTCGTCCAGAGTGGTCACGACCAGGTCGGCGTCCGCCTCCAGCAGCAGGTCCCGGTCGTCAAGGCGGGCCACGCCGAGTGCCGCCATCCCACCCGCCGTGGCCGCCTGGATCCCGCTGGGCGCGTCCTCGACCACGAAGCAGGCGCTGGGAGGGACGCCGAGCTCGGCGGCGGCGGTGAGGAAGATGGCCGGGTCGGGCTTGCCCTTGGGGAAGTCGCGGCCGGAGATGTCGACGTCGAACAGCTCCTGCAGGGTCATCCCGGGGTGGATGAAGTCGTAGTCCAGCCGCTGCTCGGCGGCGAAGGTGTCCAGCCGGATCCGCTCCAGGAACAGCTTGGCGTTCTTGGACGAGGACGCCCCCGCGACCCGGATCCCCAGGTGCTTGACGGCCAGGATGAACCGGAGGGCGTCGGGGAAGGCCACGAAGCGGCCCTCCTCGATCAGCTTGACCACGCCCTCCTGCTTGGCTTCCGCGTACCGCTCGGCCCGGGGGCCGACGTCGGGCACGCCGAAGTGCTCGAGGGCGGCGCGGGCGCCGGCCATCCGGGGCTTGCCCGACATGAGCTGCTGGTAGACCGCCGGGGTGAAGCGCTCGGCCGTCCAGCTGGTCCGGTCGCGCAGGTCGCGCCACTCACCCTCCATCAGCTCCCGGAGCGAATCGCGCCATGCCAGCTCGTGTGGCGAGTCCACCAGCACGCCGTCGACGTCGAAGATCGCACCCTGGAACGCCATCACGCTCACCACTCCCCTTCACCCGCCCCAACCCGGTGGCCGCGGTTGGGTCGAGGCTAGCGGTACGCCGCTAGCTGTTGACTCGACCACCGGCGGTTGCCATCCTGCCGTGGGAACCGAAATGCAACGTTCGGGCAGGGAGGTCCGTTATGTTGCGACGTCTGCTGGTCCTGTCCCTGCTCATCCTGATGGCCCTGGCGGTGATCCCAGCAGGTGGTGCCGGCGCCTCGGGCGCCGGCGTTGACCCGCTGTCGCGGGTCAACCACATCGTGGTCATCTACCAGGAGAACCACAGCTTCGACAACCTCTACGGGCGCTGGGAGGGCGTCAACGGCGTGCGCGACGCCCCCGCGGCCCGGACGACCCAGGTCAACCAGGCCGGCGCGCCCTATGACTGCCTGCTCCAGAACGACGTCAACCTGACCTCGCCGCCGCTGTCGGTCCGCTGCACCGACGCCACCACCGGGACCGAGTTCTCCAGCCACTTCCGCAACCGGCCGTTCACCATCGACCGCTACATCCCGTCGACGGCCACGACCTGCCCCGCGCCAGGGGTGTTCGCGCCCAACGGCGTCCTCAACGGCAGCGGGCTGCCCGGCGGCTGCACCCGCGACCTGGTGCACCGCTTCTACCAGGAGCAGTACCAGCTCAACGACGGCCGCCAGAACCGGTACGTGACCGGCAGCGACGCGGTCGGGCTGACCATGGGGACCTACGACACCCGCGCCCTGCCGATCTACCGGTACCTGCACCGGCGCGGCCACCCGGACTACGCGATCGCCGACAACTTCTTCCAATCGGCCTTCGGCGGCTCGTTCCTCAACCACCAGTGGCTGGTCGCGGCCCGCAACCCTGTCTGGCCGAACGCGCTCAACGACGGCACGGGCGAGGACCTGCACTCGGTCGTGGACGAGAACGGGATGCCGAACAACTACCCGCTGTATGTCTCACCGGCCGACGGGGCGGTCAAGGACCTCGCCCTGACCGCCTCCTGCAGCCCGGGGCCGGGGCGGGCGCCGACCCCGCCAGGGGTGCTGTGCGGCGACTACGCGGTCAACACCATCCAGCCCACCTACCAGCCCTATGCTCCCGGGACGCCGGACACGCGGAAGCTCCCGCCCCAGACCAACCCCACCATCGGCGACCGCCTGAGCGGCGCCGGGGTCGACTGGGCCTGGTACTCGGGTGGCTGGTCCAACGCCGACGGCGACGTCGGCGCGCCCGGCTGGACCAACGGCACCGGCCCGGCCTGCTCCGACCCCAACACACTGGGCACAGCAGTCTTCCCCAACTGCCCCGACAAGCTGTTCCAGTTCCACCACCAGGCGTTCAACTACTACGCCTCGCTGGCCCCGGGGACGGCCGCACGGGCCGCCCACCTGCGCGACGAGCAGGAGTTCCTGCAGCTCGCCGGGGACTCGAACAAGGCCTGCAACCTCAAGCCGGTCAGCTTCATCAAGCCGGTCGGGTCCGAGAACGAGCATCCCGGCTACGCCAGCGCGACCGCCGGCAGCACCCACCTGGTCGAGCTGCTGCAGGCGGTCCAGCACAGCCGCTGCGCCAAGGACACCATGGTGGTCGTCACCTACGACGAGTTCGGCGGTCAGTGGGACCACGTCACCCCGCCCGGCCAGGGCGGCAAGCGCGGGCCCCACGACGTCTTCGGGCCAAGCACGAGGATCCCGGCGCTGGTGATCTCTCCGTTCCTGCGCGACGACTTCGTGGTCGACCACACCCAGTACGACACCACCTCGATCCTGGCCACCATCGAGCGCCGCTTCGACGTCGCCCCACTCAGCTCCCGTGACGCGGCCGTCCACGACCTGTCGAGGGTGTTCCACGCCAAGTAAGCCGCTCGCCGACCTTCGGGGAGGTCACCTGCTCATGTCCAAGTTGCAGCAACGCCTTGCGCTGGCGCTGATAATGACAGCCGTGCTCGCCCTACTCCTCGTGCCCGGCGGCGCCGGCGCCGCGTCTGGCAGCGCGGGCGCCGAGTCCGGCGGCGCGCCGGTCGCGGAGCGCGGCAAGCACGCCAAGCTCCCGATCGTCATCGGCCACCGTGGCGCCAGCGGCTACCGCCCCGAGCACACCCTGGCCTCCTACCAGCTGGCGATCGAGATGGGGGCCGACTTCATCGAGCCCGACCTGGTCTCGACCAAGGACCACGTCCTGGTGGCCAGGCACGAGAACAACATCAAGGACACCACCGACGTCGCCGACCATCCCGAGTTCGCCGACCGCGAGGCCACCAAGGTGATCGACGGAGTGTCGATGAGTGGCTGGTTCACCGAGGACTTCACCCTGGCCGAGCTCAACACGCTCCGGGCCAAGGAGCGCCTCCCCGCCGTCCGCCCGGCCAACACCGCCTTTGACGGCCTCTACCAGGTCCCGACCTTCCAGCAGGTCATCGACCTGGCCAAGCAGCGGCACGTCGGCATCTACCCCGAGACCAAGCACCCCACCTACTTCCGCTCGATCGGCCTGCCGCTCGAGGAGCCGCTGGTCCAGACCTTGCGGGCCAACGGCTACCGGGGCCGGAACGCCCCGGTGTTCATCCAGTCGTTCGAGGTCGGGAACCTGCAGCAGCTCAACCGGATGACGAACGTCCCGCTCGTCCAGCTCATTGACGCGACCGGCAAGCCCTACGACTTCGTCGTCTCCGGCGACCCGCGCACCTATGCCGACCTGGTCACCCCGGCCGGCCTGGCCGAGGTGGCGACCTACGCCGACGGGGTCGGGGTCAACAAGGACCTGATCGTGCCCCGCGACGCCCAGAACCGGCTGCTGTCGCCGACCGCCCTGGTCCGCGACGCCCACCGGGCCGAGCTGCTGGTCCACTCGTGGACGTTCCGCCGCGAGAACACGTTCCTGCCCGAGGACTTCCGCCAGGGCAACCCGGCCAGCCCGGTCTATCTCCAGGCGACCGGCGACTTCCCGGCCGAGCTGAAGTTGTTCTACAAGCTCGGGCTCGACGGGGTGTTCAGCGACAACTCCGACGTCGCGGTCGCCGTCCGCCACCAGGTGTTCTCAACAGGAGGCTAGCTCGGCCCGAGCGGCAGCTGCTCGCGGGCCTGTCGCTGGGCGGCCGCGTCCAGGCGGGTCCCGCCGCGCTGGAGGCGGTCGTCCAGGGCGGTGTAGCGATGGCCGGCGCCGGCGGTCCGGATGGCCTTGGCCAGGGCGCGCCGCGAGCCCACCAGCACGACCAGCTGCCGGGCCCGGCTGACGGCCGTGTAGAGCAGGTTGCGCTGCAGCATGAGCCAGGCCGTCTGGGTCAGGGGCACGACAACGCACGGGTACTCGCTGCCCTGGGCGCGGTGCACGGTCAGGGCGTAGGCGTGGGTGAGCTCGTCGAGGTCGTCGAACCCGTAGCGGACCTCCTGGTCCTCGTCCATCAGCACGAACAGCTCGGAGGTCTCCGGTGAGATGGTCGTGATGGTGCCGACCGAACCGTTGAACACGCCCTTCTCGTAGTCGTTGCGGACCTGCATCACCTTGTCGCCGGGCCGGTAGGTGCGGCCGGCGAAGCGGCGCTCGGGCTGCCGGGGCACGGCCGGGGTGAGCACCTCCTGGAGGCGCTCGTTCAGGGCCGCCGAGCCGGCCGGGCCGCGGTGCATGGGGCAGAGCACCTGCACGTCCCGCCGCGGGTCAAGGCCGAAGCGGCGCGGCAGGCGGTTGACCACGATGTCGACGGTCAGCTCGGCCACCCGCTCGGGGTCGTCCTCGGCGAACAGGAAGAAGTCGCCAAGGCCGCTGGTCAGGGGCGGGTGGCCGGCGTTGATGCGGTGGGCGTTGGTGACAACCCCGCTGTGCTGCGCCTGGCGGAACACCTGGGTCAGGCGGACCCGGGGGAGCACCGGGGTGTGCCGGCCGCCGGCCTGGAGCAGGTCGCGCAGGACCTCGCCCGGGCCGACGCTGGGGAGCTGGTCGACGTCGCCGACCAGCAGCAGGTGGGCGCCTGGAGGGACCGCCCTGACGAGCTTGTTGGCCAGCAGCAGGTCCAGCATGGAGGCCTCGTCGACCACCACCAGGTCGGCCTCCAGGGGGCGGTCCTGGTTGAAGGCGGCCTCGCCGCCCGGGCGCAGCTCGAGCAGCCGGTGCAGGGTCTGCGCGTCCATCCCGGCCAGCTCCGACAGGCGCTTGGCGGCGCGGCCGGTCGGCGCGGCCAGGAGCACCCGGGCCTTCTTGGCCTTGGCGAGGGCGACAACGGCCCGGACGGTGAAGCTCTTGCCACAGCCCGGGCCGCCGGTGAGCACGGCCACCCGCTCGGTCAGGGCGAGGCGGACCGCCGTCTCCTGCTCGGCGGCCAGCCGGCCGCCGCTGACCCCCTCCAGCCAGGCGAAGGCCGCCGCCCAGTCGACCGTGCGGAACATGGGCAATCGGTCGGCCTGCTCGGGCACCGAGCGCAGCCGTAGCAGCCCAGCGGCCAGCGACACCTCGGCCCGGTGGAACGGCAGCAGGTAGATGCCGGCCACGCCGTCGTCGAAGCCGGGGATCGGCACCGGGTCGCGGACCACGCCCTGCTGGCGCACCAGCTCGTCCAGGCAGGACTGGGCCAGCTCGGGCCGGACACCGAGGATCTCCGACGCCCTGGCCACCAGCTCCGGCTCGGGCAGGTAGCAGTGGCCGAGCTCGCTGGCCTGGGACAGGGTGAACTGGAGGCCGGCCTTGACCCGTTCGCCGCTGTCGTAGGCGATGCCGACGCCCTGGGCGATCTTGTCGGCGGTCTTGAAGCCGATGCCCCAGACGTCGGTGGCCAGGCGGTACGGCGCGTGAGTGACGACCTTGACGGCCTCCTCGCGGTAGGCCTTGAAGATCCGCACGGCCAGCGAGGTCGAGACCCCGACGCCCTGGAGGAAGACCATGACGTCCTTGATGGCCTTCTGCTCCTCCCAGGCCTGCTCGATCATGGCCGTCCGCATGGGGCCGAGGCCGGGCACGCTGCGCAGCAGCCCGGGGTCCTCCTCGAGCACCCGCAGGGTGTCGACCCCGAACTGGTCGACGATCCGCTCGGCCATCTTGGGGCCGATGCCCCTGATCAGCCCGGAGCCCAGGTAGCGGCGGATGCCCTGGACGGTGGCCGGGAGCACGGCCCGGTAGCTGCGCACCTCGAACTGGCGCCCGTACATCGGGTGGTTGCGCCAGCGGCCCTCCAGGTGGAGGTGCTCCCCGGCCTGGGCCCCGAGCAACGGGCCGACCACGGTGACCGGGTCGCCGCCACGTTCGGTGGCGACCCGGGCGACCGTGTAGCCGGTGTCCTGGTTGCTGTAGGTGATGTGCTCCAGCACGCCGGTGAGCACCGCCGTCGGAGCGGTCGCGGCCGGTGGCCGGGGGGACTGCGTGGTGAGGGTCAAGGGACTCCCCCAGTTGAGAACTCTGGTTCAGGACCAGTTCAGAACGGTGCCTCGTCGCGGCCGGCGGCCGCCTTGGCCGGCTGGCGGCCCCGGCGCGAGCCGTTGCCGCCGTTCTTGGCCGGCGCGGGCTTGGCCGCGGCGTCTTCGTCGGGCGGCGGGCCGACCGGTGCGAACCGCATGCTCATGCCCACCTCCTCGGCGTCGACCTCGACCGACGACCGCCGCTGGCCCTCGGGGGTCTCCCAGGAGCGGCTCCTGAGCCGGCCGACGACCACGCACCGGGCCCCCTTGTTCAGGCTGCGGCTGATGTGCTCGGCCTGGTCGCGCCAGACGCTGATGCGGAAGTAGGACGGCTCGCCGTCCTTCCATCCGTCGGCGTCCCAGACGCGCTGGTCGACCGCGAGCCGGAAGTTCGCCACGGCAACCCCGTTCGGGGTGAAGCGCAGCTCCGGGTCGTCGGTCAGGTTGCCGGTGAGGGTGACCTGGTTGTCGCTCATCCTCGAGCTCCTTCCGTTGTTCTGCGTACGACAATTCTACCTTGCCGACCGAACATACGTTCGAAATGTGACATCCACCAGGAGTGGCGGGACTGGGACCGGCAACGGCGCTAGCTGGTCGAAACGCTCGTCGGAGCGGTCAGCGGACCTTGCCCCGGCCGGCGATCCGGAACTGCCGCTCGAGCCGGCCGTCGCGGACGCCGTAGGCCACGTCGAACATGTTCACGCAGGCGCAGGCGTGGCTCGGGATCACCTGGAGCCGGTCGCCGATGCGGACGCCGTCGCCGCCGGCGCGATGGCCGACGCCGTGCTCCTCGCTGAGGAAGTCCATGTGGAGGTCCGGCCGGCCGGCCACGACCAGCCAGTCCGGGACACTCCCCATGTTGTCGGTGGTGAAGCACTTGCTGCCGGCGTCGACCACGAACCGGTCGTCGGCCGGGCGGGCCACGACGGTGACCAGCACCCTGGCCGCGGCGGTGGCCTCGGTGGCGATCCCAAGGCGCATCATGGTGGTGTCGTTGAGGGCGTAGGTGCCAGGGCGGAGCTCGGTCACGCCGTCGACGAACGCGCCCGTCCGGGCGGTCGGGGTCGAGCCGACGCTGATCTCCCCAATGGCGATCCCGTCGCGCCGGCACAGCTCCGCCGTCCCGACCAGGTCGAGGACCTCGCGCTCGGCGACCCGCCGCCGCTCCTCGGGCCCGGCCGCCCGGTAGGAGTGGCCGGCGTGTGTCAGGAGCCCGGCCACCTCGACCCCTTGGACCCTGGCGACCTGGCCGACCAGCTCGGCGGTGGGCCGGCCGGGCGGCCGGCCGAGCCGGTGCAGGCCGGTGTCGACCTCGACCAGCACCTCGACGTCCCGGCCGAGCTCCCGGCCGACGCGGCCAAGGCCCTCGGCGACCTCGACCGAGTCGAGGCTCGCCCGCACCTTGGACCGTTCCATCAGGTCGCGCAGGCGGCGGAGCTTGTCCTGGCCCACCAGGGGATAGGCGATCAGCAGGTCGTCAAGGCCGGCGTCGGCCATGACCTCGGCCTCGCCCAGCTTGGCGCAGGTGATCCCGGCGGCGCCGGCCTGGAGCTGCATGCGGGCGATCTCGGGAGACTTGTGGGTCTTGGTGTGGGGGCGGAGCCGGACACCGGCCCTGGCGGCGACGGCGGCCATCTCGGCCAGGTTGGCCTCCAGCGCGTCCAGGTCGATCAGCAGCGCCGGCGTGTCCAGCTCGGGCAGGGCCGCGCCGGACTCGGTCAACTCGGTGTCGCCTCCGCCGGCCGGGTGCGGATCGCCCGGCCGGTGTCGCAGTCGAAGAAGTGGAACCGGTCCGGGTTCACCGACAGCCGCACCGTGCTCCCGGTCCGGGCGGCGGTCCTGGCGTCCACCGCCGCCGTGAAGACGCTGGTCCCCTCGGCCGCCACCAGCGGGATGGGCGCGCCAGCCTCCGGGTCCTCGTCGACCCCCTCGACCTGCACCGGCGGCGCATCGACGGCGAACAGCACGTGAGCCTCGGAGCCGAGGTCCTCGACCACCTCCACCGGCACCTCGATGACCGGCAGCCGCTCGTCGCGCCAGACGTCGGCGTCCTCGAAGTCCGACGGGCGGATGCCGAGGATCACCGTGCGCCCGTTGTAGGCGTCAAGGCCCGTCCCGGGCGGGACGGGCAGCCGGTGGCTGCCGAACTCGAGCTTGTCGCCGGTGACGGTCGCCTGGACCAGGTTCATCGACGGTGAGCCGATGAACCCGGCCACGAACAGGTTGACCGGGTTGTGGAACAGCGCCTGGGGCGTGTCGACCTGCTGGAGCAGGCCGTCGCGGACCACCGCCACCCTGGTCCCGAGGGTCATCGCCTCGACCTGGTCGTGGGTGACGTACACGATCGTGGTGGCGAGCTGCTTGTGCAGCCGGGCCAGCTCGGCGCGCATCTGCACCCGCAGCTTGGCGTCCAGGTTGCTGAGCGGCTCGTCCATCAGGAAGGCCTGCGGCTCACGCACCATCGCCCGGCCGATGGCCACCCGCTGGCGCTGCCCTCCGGACAGGTCGGCCGGCTTGCGGGCAAGGTAGTCGAGCAGCGCGAGCACCTCGGCGGCCCCGCCGACCCGCTGCTTGACGATCGGCTTGGGGGTGCGGCGCAGGCGCATGCCGAAGCCGATGTTCTGCTCGACGGTCATGTGGGGGTACAGGGCGTAGTTCTGGAAGACCATGGCCACGTCGCGGTCCTTGGGCTTCTCGTCGGTGACCACCCGGTCGCCGATGGTGATCTCGCCGTCGGTGACCTCGTCCAGGCCGGCGATCATGCGCAGGATGGTGGTCTTGCCGCAGCCCGACGGGCCGACCAGCACCATGAACTCGCCGTCGCCGATCTCAAGGGAGACGTCCCGGACCGCCTGCACGCCGCCGGGGAACTCCTTGCCAACGTGCTCGAGCACGATCCTGCCCATCTCTGCCTCCTCAGCGGTTCGAGGCCACGACCGGTCGCAGCGCTCCCAGGCGCTCGTGGGTGAGGGTGGTCCGAAGTCGCTCGGCGGCGCCAGAGGTGGCCCCGAGCCGGTCGAGGCCGAGCAGCGCCGCCCCGACCACCGGCGGGGTGGTGACCTGGGTGAGCCGGGCCGCCGGGGCGATCGCGACGATCCCGGACCGGATCCGCTCCAGGAAGTCCGGGGCCTCGCGGTGGAACAGGCCGCCGCCGAGCACCACCTCGACGTCGCGGGCGGCCAGGCCCAGCCGGCCGATCGCCGCCCCGGCCATGGCCACGATCTCGTCGACCTGGCGGGCGACCAGCTGGGCCGCCGGCTCGTCGCCGGCCTCGGCCTCGGCGAACACCAGCGGGACCAGCTCCAGCACCCGCCGCTGCTCGATCCGCCCCAGGAACAGCGCCTCGACCAGGGCCAGGGCCGTCGGCAGACCGAACCAGTCGGGGACCAGCCGGGTCAGCGTCGTCGGCGGCCCACGGCGGTCCTCGCCGCGCAGGGCGGCACCCACCGCGGCCATGCCGATGTCGCGGCCGCCGCCCCAGTCGCCGGACAGCTCCCCGATCGCCGGGAAGCGCACCTCACGGCCGTCCGGGGCCACCCCGACACAGTTCATGCCCGCCCCGACCACGACGCCGACGCCCCACGTACGCCCGCTGCCGGCGCGCCGTACCGCGAACACGTCGTTGTGCAACAGCACCTCGCTGGCCCAGCCACGGCCGGCGATGGCCGGGGAGAGCGCCTGGTCGTCGGCCGGGAAGTCGACGCCGGCCAGGCACCAGACCCCGACCGTGGCGAGCGGGCGCTCCCCGGGCGGGAGGCCGGCGTCGTGGCAGGCGGCAACGACCAGCGACTCAAGGGTGTCCATGGCGGCGGGCACGCCCAGGTGGTGGTGGGAGGCCCCTGGGCCGCGGGCCGCCCCCAGCACCCCGCCGTCGGCATCGGCCAGGACCACGTCGGTCTTGGAGTTGCCCCCGTCGACCGCCAGGACCGCCGGGGCGGTCATGCCGGGTCCCACCGGTGGCCGTCCGTTGTAGAGTGAGGAAACTTTCCTAACCTACTCATGGTGGCTGAACAATAGCAGCCGCCGGAGATCGAGCGGAAGGGGCGGCCGTGGGCCTGAAGATCGCCGTGGTCGGGGGCGGCAGCACCTACACTCCCGAGCTGGTCCAGGGGTTCGCCACCCGTGAGGACCGCCTGCCGGTCGACGAGCTGGTGCTGTTCGACATCGACGCCGAGCGCCTCGGGGTGGTCGCCGGCCTGGCCGGGCGCATGCTGGCCCGGGCCGGCTGGGGCGGCCGCCTGGTCCAGACCGGCCGCCGTGAGGAGGCGGTCGACGGCGCCGACTTCGTGGTCGTGCAGCTCAGGGTGGGCGGGCAGGCCATGCGCATTGTCGACGAGAGCCTGCCGCTCGACTTCGGCTGCGTCGGTCAGGAGACGACCGGGCCGGGCGGCTTCGCCAAGGCCCTGCGGACCGTCCCGGTGGTGCTCGAGCTGGCCGAGGAGACGGTGCGCCGTGGCGCCCCCGGCGCCTGGTTCGTCGACTTCACCAACCCGGTCGGCATCGTCACCCAGGCGCTGCTGGACCGGGGGCACCGCGCCATCGGGCTGTGCAACTCGGCCATCGGGTTCCAGCGGCGCTTCGCCGCCCTGCTGGGCGTGGCCCCCGAGCGGGTCGAGCTTGAGCACGTCGGCCTCAACCACCTCACCTGGGAGCGGGCCGTCAGGGTGGACGGGGCCGACCGGCTGCCCGAGCTGCTGGAGCGGCACGGGCCCGAGCTGGCCCGCGACCTGGGGCTGCCGCTCGGGCTGCTCCAGGCACTCGGGGTTATCCCCTCGACCTACCTCCGCTACTACTACGCCACCGGCGAGGTGCTCAACGAGCAGCGGCGGCGGCCCTCGCGGGCCGAGCAGGTGGCCGCGATCGAGCGTGACCTGCTGGAGCTGTACCGCGACCCCGACCTCGACACCAAGCCGGAGCTGCTGGAGCAGCGCGGCGGCGCCTTCTACAGCGAGGCCGCGGCCGCCCTCATCGCCTCCCTCCACGCCGGCACCGGCGACACCCAGGTCGTCGACGTCCGCAACGACGGGGCCCTGCCCGGGCTGCCCGACGACGCCGTGGTCGAGGTCCCGGCCCGCGTCGACGCCGACGGCGCCCACCCGCTGCCCCAGGAGCCACTCGCCCCCGAGCTCCTGGGTCTGGTCCAGCAGGCCAAGGCATACGAGCGCCTAGCCGTCCAGGCGGCCGTGACCGGCGACCGCACCGTCGCCCTCAAGGCACTACTCGCCAACCCCCTGGTCCGCGAGTACCGAGTGGCCGCCCCCCTCCTGGACGCCCTCCTAAAGGCCAGCCGCCCCTACCTGCCAAGGTTCTTCCCCGACTGAGGCAGAGGTGTGGAGTAGATCGGGGTCAGGCGCGACCCGCCAGCTCCCCGGCGTGTCGCTGGACCTTGGCTAGGGCTTCGACGGCGTCTTCGATTCCCTGTTGGCCGGCGCGGAAGATGTTCTCGTCCAGGTACAGGGTGCGGCGTAGGCCGGCGTCTTCGGCTATCGGGAACGACATCCGGGCGGGGTCGAGTTGGGCGGCGTGCTCGACCGCGACCGGTAGGCGGGACAGGGCTGGCTGGAACAGGTCGTAGTGGCTCATTGGCTCGTAGCCCTCCCAGGCGCCGATGCCCTCGGCCTCCAGTGCCTCGCACACCTGACGGTTGGTCGCCCCGGCGAAGGCCTCCGGCTCGATCAGGACGATGTAGCGGTAGAAGCTCCACCGGGTGATGCGGGGGTCGGGCGGGAGGAGTTGGATCCCCTTGACCTGCCCGGCCAGGTCCTGGAAGTGGGCTGCCGCCTCCGCCCGCTCGGCCTGCTGGCCGGGCAGTCGCTCCAGGGCGCCGAGGAGCAGGGCTGCCTGAAGCTCGCCAAGCCGGTAGTTGGCCCCGAAGGTGAACTCCTGCTCCTCG
This sequence comes from Actinomycetes bacterium, assembly GCA_035275125.1. GTDB lineage: Bacteria > Actinomycetota > CALGFH01 > CALGFH01 > CALGFH01 > CALGFH01. Next base: position 31,199 of record DATENJ010000516.1, read on the forward strand.
GGGTCCTTGGCCCGGCCGCAGTCGATCAGCGAATGGGCCCGCCGGGCCAGCCCGGCGTCGTCGGTGAGCAGGCTGCCGCCCTCACCGGCGGTGAGCAGCTTGGTGGACTGGTGGCTGAAGGAGCCGAACTCGCCGAACGACCCGGCCCCCCGGTCGCGCCAGCGCTGGCCGTGGGCGTGAGCGCAGTCCTCGACCAGGGCCAGTCCGTGGCGCCGGGCGATCTCGGTGAGGCGGTCCATGTCGGCCATCTGGTGGCCGAGGTGCACCGGCATGATGGCGCGGGTCCGGGAGGTCACGGCCGCCTCGACCTGGTCGGGGTCGAGGGTCAGGGTGCCGGCCAGGACGTCGCAGAACACCGGCAGCGCCCCGGCCGCCATGGCCGCGTACGGGGTGGCCGCGAAGGTCAGTGCCGGGACGATGACCTCGTCGCCCCAGCCGATCCCGAGGGCCTTGAGGGCGACCTCCATGGTGACGGTGCCGTTGGCCATCACCACCCCGTGCCGCGAGCCCTGGTAGGCGGCGAACCGCTCGGCGAACTTAGCGGCCAGCGGCCCCGGCTCGGGGAACCCGCCCCAGCGGCCGCTCCGCACCACCTCGGCGACCGCCTGGGCGTCGCGTTCGTCGTGCACCGGCCAGGCCGGGTAGCCCTGGGGCCGGACCGGCGCCCCGCCGCACAGTGCCAGCTCCGCCATGTCGTCCTCCTGTCGGCGCCGCGAACCGCGCCCCGGGTGCGGGGTTGACTTCCCTGCCCCGCCGCAGATAATGAGCGAGATGTGAGGAAGGTTTCCTAACTATAACAGGGGAGGGAACTTGGCCGAGCCGCCGTCGACGGTGGGTACGCCCAGCCTGCTGCGGGCGATCAACGCCCGCGCCATCCTCGAGCGGATCCAGCGCACCGGCCCGGTCTCCCGGGCCCAGGTGGCGCGGGACAGCGGCCTGTCCAAGCCGACCGTGTCCCTCGGCCTCAGCGCCCTCCTCGACGCCGGGCTGGTCAGGGAGGTCGGCCGGTCGAGCGGCCGCCCCGGGCCGAGCGCGGTCCTCTACGAGCTCAACCCGGCCGCCGGCTGGGTGATGGGCATCGACGTCGGCCGCCGGCGGGTCCGGGCCGCCCTCGCCGATATCACCGGCGCCGTGGTCGCCCGCCGCGACGAGCGCGCCCAGGCCTCGAGCGCCCGCGCCCTGATCGGCCAGATCGGCGCGATCGCCCACGGACTGGCCGGCCAGGCCGGCATCGGCTGGGACCGGGTGCACCACGTCACCGTTGGCAGCCCGGGCGTTTTCGAGCCGACCCGGGGCGCGGTCATCCTCGCCCCCAACCTGCCCGGCTGGGGCCGCCAGGGCCTGGTGGCGGCGCTGCGCGACGAGCTCGGGGGCCGCATCGGGGTCGAGAACGACGTGAACCTGGCCGCCGAGGGGGAGCGCTGGCGGGGCCTGGGCCGGGACGTGGCCAACTTCGGCTTCCTCTCGGTGGGGACGGGCGTCGGCATGGGCCTGGTGCTGGACGGCAAGCTGTACCGCGGGGCCAGCGGCGCCGCCGGCGAGGTCGGCTACCTGCCCATCGGCGCCGACCCCTACGACCCCCAGGTCCGCCGCCGGGGGGCGTT
>DATENJ010000517.1:0-4287 GCA_035275125.1 Actinomycetes bacterium
CGACCGTCTCAGGCGCGCCCCAGCCCTGGCCGGGCGCCTCGACGACGGTGCGCACGAGCAGGAGCATCCCGGCGGTGAGGGTGACGGCGCCGGGAAGGTCGAACGAGCCGCGGCCGGTGATCGACGGCAGATCGCGCGGCAGGAAGCGCGGGGCGAGGGCCAGCAGCGCGAGGGCGATCGGCACGGGAAGCAGGAACGTCCAGCGCCAGCCCAGCTCGGTCAGGCCGCCACCGGCGACCAGTCCGAGCGAGAAGCCGCTCGCGCCGGTGGCCGTGTAGATGCTCAGCGCGCGGTTGCGCTCGGGGCCCTCGGCGAAGTTGGTGGTCACAAGGGCCAGGGCTGTGGGGGCGGCGATGGCCCCGCCGACGCCCTGGAGGGCCCGGGCGGCCAGCAGCCAGCCGGCGGAGGTGGCCAGGCCGCCGAGGAACGAGGCCGCGGTGAACACCAGGATCCCGGCGATGAACACCCGGCGGCGTCCCAGGATGTCGCCGGCCCGGCCTCCCAGCAGGAGCAGCCCGCCGAAGGTCAGGGTGTAGGCGTTCAGCACCCACGACAGGTCGGTGGTGGAGAAGCCGAGGTCCTGCTGGACCTGGGGCAGGGCGATGTTCACGATGGTGGCGTCGAGCACCACCATGAGCTGCAACGCCGCGATGACCGCGAGCGCCAGCGCGGGATGGTGACCGCGCCGTGCCGCACCCGCCGGGCGCGACGCAACCTCCGAGCTCGAGACCGCCATGGCTGTCGTTCCTCTCGCTAGTGTACGATCGCGTTCACAATGTGAGCGACCGTACACCGGCCGTTTTAGGAACGCAAACGTTCACTATATGGCCGCTGGGGAGGTGGGGATGGCCACACCGGGCGCCCCGACCCGGCGCCGGGGCGACGCCCTGGAGCGGGCGATCTACGACGCCGTGTTCCACCAGCTCCAGACGGTCGGCTACAGCCGCCTGACCATGGAGGGCGTCGCCGGCTGCGCCCAGACCGGCAAGGCGGCCCTGTACCGCCGCTGGCCCGGCAAGGACGACCTGGTGGTCGACGCCATCGACCACGCCCTGCCGTCCCTGGCCGACCTGCCCGACCACGGCGACGTGCGCGAGGACCTGCTGGAGCTGCTGCGGCGCATGGCGGGCATGGTCAACTCCCCCACCGGCTGCGCCCTGCAGTGCCTGCTGGCCCAGGCAGACCGCGACCACCAGTTCAGCACCCTGCTCCACGAGCGGGTCCTTGCTCCGCGCAAGGCCAGCTTCCTGGCCGTGCTGCGGCGCGCCGCCGACCGCGGCCAGGTGCGGCCGGAAGCCGCCAGCCAGCTGGTGGCCGAGGTCGGCCTGGCCATGGTGGTGCAGCGCTTCCTGGTCGACGGCCCCCCGGTGCCCGACGACTACGTCGTGTCGGTGCTCGACCAGGTCGTCATGCCCCTGCTCCGCCCCTAGTGTCGATCTGGGCCCACCCCGTTCGTATAGAAGGTGAGACCACCCTCGAGCGACGGGAGGAGCAGCACGATGCGCAAGCTGAGCGTGTTCAACAGCCTGACCCTCGACGGCGTGATACAGGCCCCGGGCCGGCCCGACGAGGACACCCGCGGCGGGTTCGAGCACGGCGGCTGGGCCGTCCCCTACAACGACGAGATCATGGGCAAGGTGATGGCCGAGGGCATGGCCGACCCCGGGCCCCTGCTGCTGGGACGGCGGACCTACGAGGACTTCCACAGCTTCTGGCCCAACCAGACCGGCAACCCGTTCACCGAGGTGCTCGACAACACCCTGAAGTACGTGGCCTCGACCACGCTGGCCGAGCCCCTCGAATGGCGCAACTCCGAGCTGCTGGCGGGCGACGCCGCCGAGGCCGTGGCCACGCTCAAGCGCCAGCCGGGCAAGGACATGACCGTGCTGGGCAGCGGCGCGCTGGTCCAGTCGCTGCGCCGCCGCGACCTGATCGACGAGTATCTGCTGCTGATCCACCCGCTGGTGCTGGGGTCGGGGCGGCGGCTGTTCGGTGACGGCGGCCCGGCGGCCACCCTGCGGCTGGTCGACGCCACGCCCACGACGACCGGTGTGATCATCGCCACCTACCGGCCGGCCGGCCGGTAGGTGCCCACCACGAGGAGGAGCACCCGGATGCGGCAGTACCTGCTCAGCGTCTACCAGCCCGACGGCCCGGCGCCCGCGCCCGAGGTGCTGGAGCGGATCTCGGCCGACCTCGACGCCCTCAACCGCGACCTCCGGGAGGCCGGGGCCTGGGTGTTCGCCGGCGGGCTGCACCCGCCGAGCACGGCCACCGTGGTGCGGGTCTCCGACGGCGACGTGCTCACCACCGACGGCCCCTTCACCGAGGGCAAGGAGCACATCGGCGGGTTCACCATCATCCGGGCGCCCGACCTGGACGCCGCCCTCGCCTGGGGCCGCCGGCTGGCCGAGGCGACCACCCTCCCCATCGAGGTCCGGCCGTTCCAGGGCCAGCCCGGGGACTGACGGCGGGCGTGCCGGCCCTTCCCGCCGACGAGATCGAGCGTGTCTTCCGCCAGGAGCACGGCCGGGCGGTCGCCGTCCTGGTCGGGGTCTTCGGTGACATCGACGTCGCCGAGGAGGCCGTCCAGGACGCGTTCGTCGCGGCCGTGCAGCGGTGGCCGTCGGCCGGCCTGCCCCCGAGCCCGGCCGGCTGGATCATCACCACCGCCCGCAACAAGGCCGTCGACCGCCTGCGCCGGGAGGCGACCCTCCCGGACCGCCACGCCCAGGCCGCCCTGGTCCACGCCCGGGGCGAACCGGCGGAGGAGGGGGCCGTGCGCGACGACCGCCTGCGCCTGATCTTCACCTGCTGCCACCCCGCCCTCGGCACCGGCGTCCAGGTCGCCCTGACCCTTCGGCTGCTCGGCGGCCTGACCACGGCCGAGATCGCCAGAGCGTTCCTGGTCCCCGAGCCGACCATGGCCCAGCGCCTGGTCAGGGCCAAGGGCAAGATCCGCGACGCCGGGATCCCCTACCGGGTCCCGGACGAGGCCGACCTCCCGGACCGCCTCCGGGCCGTCCTGGCCGTCGTCTACCTGATCTTCAACGAGGGCTACGCGGCCAGCGCCGGCGACGACCTGGTCCGCCGCGAGCTGTGCGCCGAGGCCATCCGCCTCGGACGGCTGCTGGCCGAGCTGATGCCCGACGAGGCCGAGGTCATGGGCCTGCTCGCCCTGATGCTGCTGATCGACGCGCGCCGGCCCGCCCGGACCACCCCGGACGGCCAGCTCGTGCTCCTGGCCGACCAGGACCGGGGCCGCTGGGACCGCGACCGCATCGCCGAGGGCCAGGCCATCGTGCGGCGCTGCCTGCGCCGCAACCAGCCCGGCCCCTACCAGCTCCAGGCGGCCGTCAACGCCGTCCACAGCGACGCCCCGGACGCCACGGCCACCGACTGGCGCCAGATCCTGGCCCTCTACGACCAGCTGCTGGCGCTCACCCCGACCCCGGTGGTGGCCCTCAACCGCGCGGTCGCGGTGGCCGAGGTCGAGGGACCGGCGGCCGCCCTGGCCCTGGTGGACGGGCTCGACCTGGACGGCTGGCACCTGTTCCACGCCATCCGGGCCGACCTGCTGCGCCGCCTCGGCCGCGACGGCGGGGCCGCCCTGGCCTACGACGCCGCCATCGCCCTGGCCCACAACACGGCCGAGCGAGCCTTCCTCGAGGGCCGCCGCCGGTCCCTGGCCAGCGCCTAGGGGCCGGCGTCTGGTTCAATCGGTGCACGATGACGGCGGGCTTGCTGGAGCGGGACGCCGAGCTTCGCCGACTGCGTGAGACGCTCAGGGGGGCCGGGCAGGGCCGAGGCTCGGTCGTGCTGGTCTCCGGTGAGGCCGGGATCGGCAAGACCAGCCTGGTCAGGGCGTTCGCCCGCGAGGCGTCGGGGCGGGCCCGGGTGCTCGCCGGGGCCTGCGACGACCTGGTCACCCCGCGGACCCTTGGGCCGTTCCGGGACATGGCCCGCGGGGCCGCGCCCGCGCTGGCCGGGGCGATGGAGCCGGGAGCGGGCCGGGACGCGGTGTTCGGGGCCGTCCACCAGGAGCTGGCCCGCCGGCCGACGGTGATGCTGGTCGAGGACGTCCACTGGGCCGACGACGCCACCCTTGACGTGCTCCGCTACCTGGCCTGGCGCATCCCCGAGCTGCCCAGCGTGCTGGTGCTCACCTACCGCGAGGACGAGCTGGGCGGCCAGCACCCCCTGCGCCGGGTCCTGGCCGCCCTCCCCCACCAGGAGGTGCGGCGGCTTCACCTGCGGCCCCTGTCGGCCGGGGCGGTCGAGGCGCTG
>DATENJ010000518.1:0-6474 GCA_035275125.1 Actinomycetes bacterium
GTCGCCTCGACCCCGACCGCCTGCACGGGACGCGCCACTTGCCGCAGGGAAGCGCGCTCACCCCGCCGGGGAATGGGCGCGAGCGCGGCCGGCCAGCGGATAATGCGGCTACGGCACCGCACGGCGCGATCGACCTCAGGAGGCAGCCATGTCCGTGACCCCCACAGCCCCGGGGCAGTCGGCGCATTTGGGGTGGTACGTCCTCATCAACCGGGAGGCCGACCTGACGGTGAGGGTGCTGCTCAGAGAGGACGGAACGCCCGTTCGGCTATTCTATCGCAAAGGGGACGACGAGTTCGGGTTCCAGTTGGCCGACCTCACGAGCGCCACCACGGACGACGGTCTGCGGATCTCGGTGTCGCTCGACACCGTCGCCATGCCGGAGCGGAGCTTCTCGTTCGAGTTGCTCCTGCCGGTCGTCACGCTCGGCCCGGGGGCTCTGGACCTGGGCCCGATCTACGTGTTCGCCGCAGGCCTGCGCATCGAGCACTTCCCTGACGCGAACTCCGGTCCGCGCCAGGCGATCGAGGCATACCCGCTTCCGGGCGCTGCGATCGCGGTTGCCGACTAGGCGCAGCATAGAAGTAAACCGCGATCGAAGTAAGCACAAAGAAGCGTTCCTGCAGGCCAAGGCCGGCGTAGTGGGCCTGGCCGGACTTGAACGAGCGGCCTCATCCCTTATCAGGGTTCTTCACTGAGGCTTGTTTCCCCTGGATCACAGCTCGGACCTGCGCGGATGACGTACCGGTGGAGACCGTTGCGAACCGCTCGAATCCGATGGCATGTGGACCAAACGTGGACCGCGCCTGGCGCGGAGGGTCGCCCGGTCCCGTCCGGTCGCGGACGCCGGTCCTCCGCGACCAGGGACCGATCGGCCGGCCTGGCACGGCAAGGCCGATCCTTACGGTCGCATGAGACCGCCAGGTGTCCACTGCCGCCAGCTTTGGAGCCATCGAGGTCCTGGGGATTCCTCGGTGAGGATCTGCGCCATCCGGGCAACGCACTCGTTGCAGATCCACACGGCCGCGAGGGCTGAGGTGTTGGGATCCCGGACTCGGCGTTTTGCCTCGAAGAGTCCTGCAACCTGCTCGAAGGGCTTGCCGCAGAACTGGCAGACGATCGAGGGGAAGGGCTCGCTAGGGATCGGTGGCTTTTCGTCGTCGGCCTGGAGGTACGCCTCTTCGTCTTTGACGGCATAGACCTAGTCGTCGTGGAGGGGCTGCCCGGTTCCTTCCACCGGCTAGCTCCGATCCCCGAAGGATGCTGATCCTAGTGAGGCCGCGTACTTGGGATGAGCATCCCCCGCTGATCCCGGCACCTCAAGACCTCTTCCTTATCAGGCATATTCGCGCGATGCGTTCTCGCTGCTGGAGCGAGGGACGGCCAGCTTATAGGGCCCGCGAGATTGACCGTGGCTGTCCGCTAGGTACCGGGGTTGACCCTTCGATGTGGCACGCGGATGGCACGACCAGTAAGGGCCGCCCAGGGAGATCTGCCTCGTTGCCAGGCGCCATCGGCTGGAGCTTCATTCGCACCGAGAACCTGGTCCTCGCGGTCCTCGGACCCTTAGACCGCCCTGCCGCGTCTGCCCGTCACCGAGGCCGCGATCATGACGAGGACGGCCGCGACGATGATGCTGATGATCCACCGGATCCAGTCGATGCCGCTCGTCGCCTCAACACCCAACGCTGCAGCGAGGTAGTAGCCGATGAGCACGCCGCCGATCCCGCAGACGATGGTGAGCCAGAGCGGAATGTTGTCGCGGTCCCCCGGCGCGAAGAACTTGCCCAGCAGGCCGATGATGATGCCCGCGATGATCACACCGATGACGTCCACCGACGACCCTTCATCTGTTGGGGACGGCCTAGTTCCGGCATTGCGCGAGCATTCGCCCCAGCTGAGGGCTCAAGCCAGCATCGGGATCATCGCACAACTGAGGTTGGCGGACTCCTGCTCTGGATCCGCGGTCCCGACGGTCGCGGACGCCGGACGGCGTTCCCGGTCCCTTGGCGCTTAAGGGACCGCGACCGCTGGCGGACACGGCAAAGCGGTCTATCCCTCCCGGGGTACCCCCGCTCGCCATGTCGATCGGCTACTCTCACCACGGCTCGCTGGTCAGCGGCCCGTTGCCTGATCGGCTTGGGGTAGACGCCCTCCTGCCGCGCTCCTATCATCCAGGCATCGCCGTTCGCCGGCAGCGCAGGAGTGGAATTCGGCATCCGACCACGACATCGAACCGATGAAGTGGGGCCACGATGGCGGTGAAACGGGTCGCACATCCCAGCGTCGAGGAACGCACGGCGCGTGGCAAGGACGCGCGGACGCAGACGCCATTTGCGGCGCACAGGGGCTGGGAGCCGGCGACCGACCGGCCGGACCCGGTCGGGTTGCTAGAGGAGCAGGACGCCACCCGGGAGCCGGACCTGGTGCCCGTGCGGCACGGCCGCATGCTGGTCTCGCCGTTCACCTTCTACCGGGGGGCAGCCAAGATCATGGCCGCCGACCTCAAGGACACGCCGCGGGCCGACCTTTCCGTGCAGCTGTGCGGCGACGCTCACCTGTCGAACTTCGGCCTGTTCGGCTCTCCTGAGCGCAGGTTGCTGTTCGACCTGAACGACTTCGACGAGACCCTCCCGGGACCGTTCGAGTACGACGTCAAGCGCATGGCCGCCAGCTTCACGATCGCGGCCCGGAACAACGGGTTCTCAAAGGCCGACACGCGTTCGGTCACGCGGGCCTCGGCGACGGCTTACCGCGAGGCGATGGCAAGCTTCGCCGGGATGGGCACGTTGGAGATCTGGTACGCGAGCCTGTCTGAGGACCTCTTGATGAACGCGGCCCGGGGCGCGGCGAAGTCCAAGCGGGAGGTCCAAGCGGGAGGTCAAGGAGGTGAAGCGGGCCAGCAAGGACTTCGACAAGGCCCGCACCCGCGACAGCCTCCAAGCGCTGTCCAAGCTCGGCGAGTTGGTCGACGGCCGCTACCGGATCGTGAGCCAGCCCCCGCTGGTGGTGCCCCTCCGCGACCTGCGGGCCACCTATGGCCTGTCGTCGGCGCAGGTCGAGCGGGCGGTGCGCCAGCAGTTCCGGGGCTACCGGGCCACCCTCGATGATGCTCGGCGTCACCTGCTCGAGCGGTTCCAGCTGGTCGATGTGGCGCGCAAGGTGGTCGGGGTCGGCAGTGTCGGCACGCGTGCCTACATTGTCCTGCTCCAGGGCCGCGATCAGCAGGATCCGCTGTTCCTGCAGGTCAAGGAGGCGACCGCCTCGGTGCTGGAGGACCATCTTCCAAAGAGCCGCTACCGGCCCCGTGGCGAGCGCGTGGTCCGTGGCCAGCAGCTGATGCAGGCGGCCAGCGACATCTTCCTCGGCTGGTTCACCGGGCCAGACGGCAGGCACTACTACTGGCGGCAGCTCCGCGACATGAAGGGGTCGGCGGTGGTCGAGGCGATGTCGCCACGGTCGCTCACGGGGTACGCGAACCTCTGCGCGTGGACGCTCGCCCGGGCGCACGCCCGATCCTGTGACCCGGTGGCGATCGCAGCCTACCTGGGCACCAGCGATCAGTTCGACCGCGCGGTCACCGACTTCTCCCAGCGGTACGCGGACCAGAACGAACGCGACTACGAGGCCTTTGTCGGCGCGGTCCGGTCCGGACGGCTGCAGACCCTCGAAGGGGTCTGACCACCGCCCGGTGGCGCCTGGGCCACGCGACGAGGCTTGGGGCAAGGGAGGTTGCCATGGGCGACGACACCGAGGTCCAGGCCGGCCGGCCGCCGGAGCGCGATGCGCAGGCCAAGGCCCTGCTGGAGCGCACCCATGATCGATCCCGCACGGGTGCTGGCGCTGGCCGACGGCGTCTTCGCCGTCGTCATCACCCTGCTGGTCCTGGAAATCCACGTCCCCGAGCTCACCCAGGGCCAGTCGCTGGCCGAGGCGCTGGCCGAGGTCCGGCCGTCGTTCAACGCCTTCGTGGTCACCTTCATCCTCACCGGGATGTACTGGGTCGGCCACCGGGACCTGTTCGCGCTAATCCGCCGGACCGACCGCGGCCTGGTCTGGCTCAACCTCCTGCACCTGCTGCCGGTCTGCCTGCTGCCCTTCGGCGCCTCGCTGCTCGGCCCCTACGGGCGGGAACCGACCGCCCTCCACATCTACGGCCTGGTGCTGGTCACGATCGCGCTCATGCGGGTGGTGATCTGGTGGTACGCCACCAGCCATCCACACCTGCTGTGGCAGCGGCTCGATGACCGCCAGCGCCGCGCCGGGCTGACCCTGGCAGTGTTCCCGGGGCTCATCTACCTGCTCGCCATCCTGGTCGCGGCGGCCGCCCCCACCGTGAGCCTGCTGATCTACGCCGGCGCCCCGGTGCTGTACTTCCTCAGCATCACGGTCCTTCGCAGCGGCCGGAAACGGGACCAGGAATACGCCGACTTCACCTGACCCGCGACCGCCGGTTCGGACCTGGACGGCCGAGCCAACGACCCGTGAGGGAGGGTCAGAGCGGTTCCTGGTGACCCCGTGTCGCTGCCGGCGCGAGGACGGCCGCCGCAGGCGGCCGCCCGCAGGGCCGGTCCTGAGTTCGTAGAAAAGGTCTTCCCAACGAAGCCCACCAGCACGGACACGACAGAGCGGAACGCAGAGCATGCTTCGCCTCCCGCATCGTCGCCTCGCTGGCCGAGCTGGCTACTGGCTCTGGCTCCGCGTCGTCCTGGTCGCTGTCGCCCACCGCAGATTCGGCCCAGACCGGTTGGCCACGACCACGGCAACGACCGGGCGATGCCGGCCTCGGCGGTCCATGCCTCCGCAAGAGCCGGCCCACGACCACTCGGCTGCCTCGGTCAAGATGAATCCCACCTCATCAGGATCGCCTGAAGCTACCCGAATCGGCCAGCGCTCAGAGTGTTCCGGGCGGTCACAAGAAGTGATCTGCTGACAATCTGCTGACAGACGGCCCTCAGTGAGGGTGCTGCGGTTGCGTTGAGCCTGGTGGAGCTGAGGGGATTTGAACCCCCGACCCCTTGCATGCCATTGACGAGCCAGCCGATCACGCCTCAGCGTGTAGCCACCCGACACCTTCCGTCAGCGCTGCTCAGCAGGGAGATTGCATCGAAGCGACGCGGTGCAGCCTGAGGCGACATGAAGCCTTGTTGCTGGCAGATTGCTGGCAGCTCGGCAACCAACCTGGCCGACCATCACCCTGCAGATCCACTCCGCCTGTCCGTCGAGCACCTCGGTCCCTTGCCCGCTTTGTGTGGTTCACGAAGAGCGCTGCGTTGTCTACAGTTTGCACCAGATAGCTGGTCAGATGGAGGCAACCGTGGCCGGAACCCACAGGCGACGCCGACCGGGTTATGAGGACTACAAGTCCTTCCCGAGCCGACGCCCCAACCGCTGCACACGCTGTGGCGCATCTCTTGCAATCGACGACCCGGTGCTGGGGAAACCCCTCGACGCCACCACTTGGGACATCGTCTGCCTCGACTGCGGCACGGTTCCGGCGAACAAGCGACCGCCAGCACCCACATCCTCCCCGCGGTCACCCGCCACCCCCAGAGGCCGTCGCCAGCGTCCCCAACCCACACCAGGGGCTGGGTCTGGGTATGATGTCCAGCTGCCCAGTGATGCAGCTTCGCCCGTGCAATGGCCGGTCCTCATCAACTACCTGCTGTCTTGTGTCCAGCTGGAGGCACTGGTAGCGCCCGTCCCGCTGCGCGAGCGCGAGCGGTGGACGGTGCTGCCATTGCCGGCAGAGACCGTGCTCTGCGGGAATGACCTCACCCTGCCACTGCTGGAACCGCTCCAAGCGCTCTTTGCCAGCCTGGAGGACATGGAAGGTATCTTCTACGGCTGGCCAACCGTGGTCATCGAGAACGACCGCCGACAGTCGTTCGTTGCGCCGCTGTTCGTCCGTGGACTGGACAAGCCAAGCTTGAGCGTTGATGCCAACGAGCAAGTCTTCGTGCCGGTCGGTGAACCACTGCCACAGGTCAACATGGGCCTGCTCACCACAGAGTGGTTCTCTCCCGAGTTGGTTGCAACGGCGGCTGCAACGCTTGCTCAGGGGCTCATCGGCTTTGGCCAGCAACAGGCAATGATGGCCATGGCACAACAACTTGCGACGATCGTCGGCCTCCCCGGAGACCTGCTCGACCCGGTCTCGCTGACCGACCCGGCCACGCTTGCCGATCCCTGGCGGCCCCAAGAGGTCGGTGTGTTCAACCTGGTCATGGCGTTCAAGGGCGAACTGGATGTGGCCACCCGAAGCCTGATCAAGGATCTGCAGTGGATGACGGGCGTCACCGACTGGCGATCGAGCGCGGCACGGTTCCTCTTCGAGACAGCCCCATCACCGGCACCTTCGCTGCCAACGTCTTGCGCAATGGAACTCAACGACTCACAGGAACGAGCGCTTGCCTCTGCGTCGAATGCGCCACTGACGGTGATCACTGGGCCGCCCGGCACCGGCAAGAGCTA
>DATENJ010000519.1:0-6448 GCA_035275125.1 Actinomycetes bacterium
CGCTCCAGCAGGGCGACCTCGAGGCGGGAGTTGCCCGTCTCGCCGGCCGGGGAGGCCTGGCGCAGCACCCGCATGGCCAGCTGCAGGGCCGCGTCCAGCTCCATGTCCTCGTCGTAGGCGCGCTGGAGCTCGGTGTTGAGCTCGTCGCTCTGGCCGCCCATGGCCAGAAAGCCCTTGCGGTCGAACACGTTGCCGTCGAACACGACGTGGTACATCGCGTTGGCGGCGCCGTCGACGCCGACCTCGGCCACGCACAGCTCGACCTCGTACGGCTTGAACTCCTGGACGAAGATCTGCCCGAGGGTCTGGGAGTAGGCGTTGGCGATCGAGCGCGAGGTGACGTCCTCACGGCCGTAGGCGTAGCCGCGGATGTCGGCCAGCCGGACCCCGGCCTGACGCAGGTTCTCGAACTCCGAGAACCGCCCGACAGCGGCGAACGCGATCCGGTCGTACAGCTCGGCCACCTTGTGCAGGTGGGTCGAGGGGTTCTCGGCCGCGAACAGGATGCCGCCGGCGTACTCGAGCACGATCAGGGGCCGGCCCCTGGCGATGCCCTTGCGGGCGAACTCGGCCTTCTCCTTGGTGAGCTGCTCGGGTGGGACGTAGAAGGGGACGCTCACCGCTCAGCCTCCACCTGGGCACGGGCCGCGACCACACGTTCGGCGGCCTTGCGCAGCTCGTCGTCGGCCACCCGCCGGTATCCCTGGGCGGTGACCGTGGCCACGATCGGGTAGATGCCGCGGATGAGGTCGGGGCCGCCGGTGGCGGCGTCCTCGTCGGCGGCGTCATAGAGGGCTTCCACCAGCACGTCGACCGCGCCGTCGGCGTCGAGGTCGGGCCGCCAGCGCTTCTTCAGGCTGCCGCGGGCGTCGCGGCCGCCCGAGCCGGTGGCGTGGAAGTCGGCGTCCTCCCAGCGGCCCCCGGTGACGTCGTAGCGGAAGATGCGGCCGACCTGGCGGCGGGTGTCGTAGCCGCAGAACAGCGGCAGCACGACCAGGCCCTGCATGGCCAGGGGGAGGTTGCCCCTGACCATCTGGCCGAGCTTGTTGGCCTTGCCCTCCAGCGACAGCGGGGAGCCCTCGATCTTCTCGTAGTGCTCCAGCTCGGTCTGGAACAGCCGGACCATCTCGATCGCCGGCCCGGCCACCCCGGCGATCGCCACCGCCGAGTAGTCATCGGCCGGGAACACCTTCTCGATGTCCCGCTGGGCGATGGTCATCCCCTCGGTCGCCCGCCGGTCGCCACCCATTGCCACCCCGTCGGCGAACCGGGCCGCCACCACCGTGGTCCCGTGCGGCACCTCCGGCATCGTCCCGGAGCCCGCCCGGACCTCGAGCAGCTCCGGCGCGTACGCCCGCAACGCATCCACAAACGACGGGCTGAACAGCTTCGGCCCCTCGAACGGGTTGTTCACGCCGGGTTCCAATCGTTAACGGACAAAGCGCTACTCTCCACCCTTCTGGACGTACTGCTTCACGAACTCCTCGGCGTTCTCCTCGAGCACGTCGTCGATCTCGTCCAGCAACGCGTCGAGCTCTTCCTTGAGCTCCTCGCCCTTCTCCTGGATGTCGGGGGATGCCTGGGCTTCCTCCTGCTCGGCGTCCTGCTTGCCGGACGTGCGCCGCTTCTGCTCGGCGCCGCCACCGCTGTCTCTGGCCATCGTGCCTCCCTGGACGAGCATCGAGGCGATTGTTTCATCACGGACACCGTACTCGCAGGCCGCACCCGAGATCTGTGGACGGGCTCAGCTCTGGAGGTTGCGGATCAGGTCCTCGGCGGTCGGGCTGGCGTCGAGGACGGCCGCGGTGTGGGCGGCGGTCCCCCGGGTCGGCTCCAGCATGGGGACCCGCTGGAGGGTCTCGCGGCCGATGTCGAAGATGATGGCATCCCAGCCGGCGGCGGCGATCTGGGGGGCGTAGCGGGCCAGGCAACGGCCCCGGAAGAAGGCCCGGGTGTCGGTCGGGGGCTCGGAGACGGCGGTGGTGATCTCCTGCTCGGCGACCAGGCGCTCGACCCGGCCGGCGGCGGCCAGCCGGTAGTAGAGGCCCTTGTCGAGCTGGACGTCGTGGTACTGGATGTCGACCAGCGACAGCTTGGCGTCCTCCAACTCCAGGCCGTCGCGGTCGGCGATCTGCTGCATGAGCTGGTACTTGGTCGCCCAGTCGACCGTCCGGGCGGCCTTGAGGGGGTCGTCCTCGAGCAGGGCCAGCACGGCCTCCCAGCGCTCGAGGACCTCGACCTGCCAGTGGCTGGTCTCGCGGTCCTTGAGGTAGGTCTTGGCCGCGTCGAGGTAGTGCCACTGGAGCTCGCAGGCGGTCAGGCGGCGGCCGTCCTTGCGCTCGACCACGGTGCGCAGGGTCGGGTCCTTGGCGATGGCCCGCAGGGCCTGGACCGGGTTGGCCAGCTGCCACTCGTCCCCGGGGATGGCGCCGTCCTCGATCATGTTGAGGACGATGGCCAGGGCCCCGGTCTTGAGGAAGATGGCCACCTCGTTCATGTTGGCGTCGCCGATGATCACGTGCAGGCGCCGGTAGCGCTCGGGGTCGGCGTGGGGCTCGTCGCGGGTGTTGATGATCGGCCGCTTGAGGGTCGTCTCCAGGCCCACCTCGACCTCGAAGAACTGGCTGCGCTGGGCGATCTGGAAGGCGACCGAGCCGTCGTGGTGGTCGCGGACCAGGCTGCCCGCGCCGGCGAACACCTGGCGGCTGACCAGGAACGGGGTCAGGTCGCGGACGATCCGGGCGAACGGGGTCGCCCGGTCGACCAGGAAGTTCTCGTGGGTGCCGTAGGAGGTGCCCTTGCCGTCGGTGTTGTTCTTGTAGACCTGGATGCGGCGGCCGCCCGGGGCCAGCTCGACCGCCCGCCGGGCCGACTCGGCCAGGATCCGCTCCCCCGCCTTGTCGTAGGCGACCAGGGTCCGCGGGTCGAGGCACTCGGGCGAGGAGTACTCGGGGTGGGCGTGGTCGACGTAGTAGCGGGCGCCGTTGGTCAAGATGACGTTGGCCAGCCCGAGGTCGTCCTCGGCCGGGGTCTCGGGCTCGCGGGCGGCCTCGAACCCGCGGGCGTCGCGCAGCGGCGACTCCTCCTCGTAGTCCCAGCGGACCTTGCGGCCCCGGCCCGAGAAGGCGTTCACCAGGAGGCTGGAGGCCAGCACCGGGTTGGAGTCGGGCGCGCCGGGGACGGTGATGCCGTACTCGGTCTCGATGCCCATGACCTTGGTGATGGCCATCCGTCGTTTCCCTCCCCGGAGCGCTCCCCCAGGCCGAAGCCTACAGGTACTGCCCGGCGTTGACCTGCTCGATGGTGCGCCCGAGGTCCTTGGAGTTGCCTCCCTCGATCAGGGTCCGCACATAGACGATTCGCTCGCCCTTCTTCCCCGAGATCCGCGCCCAGTCGTCGGGGTTGGTGGTGTTGGGCAGGTCCTCGTTCTCCTTGAACTCGTCGGTCACGGCGGCGAACAGGTCGGCCGCCTTGATGCCCTTCTCGCCGGTCTCGAGGAACCGCTTGATGGCCATCTTCTTGGCCCGGCTGACGATGTTCTCGATCATGGCCCCGGAGTTGAAGTCCTTGAAGTACAGGACCTCCTTGTCGCCGTTGGCGTAGGTGACCTCGAGGAAGCGGTTCTCGTCGGCGTCGGAGTACATCCGCTTGACGCCCTCGTCGATGATCCGGGACAGGGCGGCCTCGCGGTCGCCGCCGGCCGAGGCGACCACGTCCTCGGCCAGGGGCAGCGAGGCCAGCAGGTACTTGGAGAAGATGTCGCGGGCGGCCGAGGCGTCGGGCCGCTCGATCTTGATCTTCACGTCCAGCCGGCCCGGCCGCAGGATCGCCGGGTCGATCATGTCCTCGCGGTTGGAGGCGCCGATCACGATCACGTTCTTGAGCTGCTCGACCCCGTCGATCTCGCTCAGCAGCTGGGGCACGATGGTGTTCTCGACGTCGGAGGACACCCCCGACCCGCGGGTCCGGAAGATCGAGTCCATCTCGTCGAAGAACACGATCACCGGCACGCCCTCGCTGGACTTCTCCTTGGCCCGCTGGAAGATCAGCCGGATCTGGCGCTCGGTCTCGCCGACGTACTTGTTGAGCAGCTCCGGGCCCTTGATGTTGAGGAAGTAGCTGCGCCCCGAGGGCTGGCCGGTGACCTCGGCGACCTTCTTGGCCAGCGAGTTGGCCACCGCCTTGGCGATCAGGGTCTTGCCGCAGCCCGGAGGGCCGTACAGCAGGATGCCCTTGGGCGGCTTGAGCTGGTGCTCGGCGAACAGGTCGGCGTGCAGGAACGGCAGCTCGACGGCGTCGCGGATCTGCTCGATCTGGTCGCCGAGGCCGCCGATGTCCTGGTAGGAGATGTCGGGCACCTCTTCAAGGATGAGCTCCTCGACCTCCGGCTTTGGCAGGTGCTCGAGCACGAACCCGGAGCGGACGTCCAGCAGCAGCGAGTCGCCGGCCCGCAGGGTGCGGTTGCGCAGCGGCTCGCCGATCTGCACCACCCGCTCCTCGTCGGCGTTGCCGATCACCAGGGCCCGGTCGACCCCCAGCATCTCCTTGAGCTGGACGACCTCCCCCTGGACCTCGTAGGTGCAGGCCTCGACCACGTTGAGGGCCTCGTTGAGCATCAGCTCCTGGCCGGGCTGGAGCGACTTGGGGTCGATGTCGGGGTGGACGTTGACCCGCAGCTTGCGCCCGCCCGAGGAGATGTTGATGGTGCCGTCCTCGTTCACGCCGAGGAACACCCCGAAGCCGGACGGCGGGGCGGTGAGCTTCTCGACCTCTTCCTTGAGGGCGATGATCTGCTCCCTCGCCTCCCGCAGGGTGGCGGCCAGGCGCTCGTTCTGGGACAGCGCCTGGGCCAGCTGTCCCTTGGTCTCGAGCAGGCGCTCCTCGAGCACCCGGACCTGACGGGGTGAGTCCTGTAGGCGGCGGCGGAGCAAGGCCGTCTCCTCCTCGAGGAACTGGATCTGCCGTTGTAGCTCGCTGGGTTCCAACGCCTCCTCGGGGTTGGGGTCGGGGTCGCGACGGGACCGAGACTGCCGGGAGCGGTCGGCGTCCTTCACGTGAGTCCCCCCTTCGGCGGTTGGAGGCTACCGATGGATGGCTAGGTAGACTTGCCTAAACCCTATCGGCTCTTCCAATAGCGCGCTTGTGACGAAATCTGGGAGTAGTCCGCAGCCGCCATGCTACCGGCCCTCCCCCACCTGCTGCGGGAAAGCCGGTTGAGCAGGACAAACCGCGTACCCAGATGGAACGACCGGGCCGCACCCATGTGGTGGCGGCCCGGTCTGTGATCGGCAGCGGGTCAGGCGTCCTTGATGGCGTCCTTCACCTTCTCGCCGGCGTCCTTGAGGCTGGCCTTGGCCTGGTCGGTCCGGCCCTGCGCCTCCAGCTCCTCGTCGTCGGTGGCCCGGCCGATGGTCTCCTTGGCCTTGCCCTTCAGGTCCTCGCCCTGGTTGCGAAGCTTGTCGTCGGTACCCATGCAGGCATCACCTCCACGGCGTGCGTGCCCCATCATCGGTGGTCACAAACGGGTCAGGGGACCCGCCCCGGGGACGGCCAGGGGCCGTCGACCCGGCGGGCCGAGACCAGGAAGCCGGTGTGGCCGATCATGCGGTGCTCGGGCCGGACGGCCAGGCCGTCGACGTGCCAGGGGCGGAAGATGGCCTCGGAGGTCTCCACCAGCCCGAAGCTTCCTGAGCTCTCCAGGGACTCGGTCAGCCGCATGACCTGGGGCACGGTGGCCACGAAGCAGACCAGCACCCCGCCCGGGTGCAGGGCGGCGGCGGCGCCGGGCACGACCAGCCACGGCTCCAGCAGGTCGAGCAGGACCCGGTCCAGAGGGCCGAGGTCGCCGATGCCGTCGACGACGTCGCCCTCGTGGAGCTCGAAGCCGTCGGGCGGCTTGCCGAACCAGCGCTCGACGTTGCGCCGGGCCTGCTCGGCGAAGTCGGGGCGGCGCTCGAAGGAGTGCAGCCGCCCGCCGGGGGCGAGCGCCTGGAGCAGGGCGATCGACAGGGCGCCGGAGCCGGCGCCGGCCTCGGCCACCGTCAGGCCCGGCTGGACGTCGGCCGCCATCACCATCAGGGCCAGCACCTTGGGGTAGATGACCTGGGCGCCGCGGGGCATCTTGACCACCCAGTCGGCCAGGGTCGGCCGCAGCACGAGCAGCTTCTGGCCGAGGTCGGTGCGGGCCACGACGCCCTCGGCCGACCCGATCAGCTCGTCGTGGGCCAGGCGGCCCTTGTGGGTGTGGAAGGTCGCCCCCCGCTCGAGGGTGATCAGGTAGCGGCGCCCCTTGACGTCCTGGAGCAGCACCCGCTCCCCCGCCTCCAATGGTTTGACCGGGGCACCCCCCTGGGGTTCCCCGGACCCCTCCCGATTCACCGGGGCACCCCCTTGGGGTTCCCCGGACCCCTCCCGATTCACCGGGGCACCCCCTTGGGGTTCCCCGGAC
>DATENJ010000520.1:0-6381 GCA_035275125.1 Actinomycetes bacterium
AGCTTGCAGATGCGCCGGAAATTACAATAAACTGAACGTTCAGTCAATGTTCCGGCGCCGTCCCGGGGAGTCCGTTTCGTGGGCCTAAGCTATCCGATGTCGGAGGCTGACCGGGAGATCCAGGCGGCCGCGCGCACCCTGGCCGACGAGCTGGTCCCCCATGAGGTCGAGGCCGAGCTGGCCGGCGGCGAGCTGCCCGACGGGCTGCTGGAGGCCCACCGGCGCCGGGTCGCCGAGCTGGGCTTCGAGGCCATCAACATGCCCAAGGAGCTCGGCGGGGGCGGCTTCACGACCTTCCAGCAGGTGCTGGTCTCCGAGCAGATCGGCCGGGTCACCAACGCGCTCGGCTGGGTGGTCCACACCCCGGCGTCCTGGCTGCCCGAGGTGGCCACCACCGAGCAGCTGGACCGCTGGGTCGTCCCCACCATCCGTGGCGAGCGCCGCGAGTGCTACGCCATCACCGAGGAGGGCGCCGGCTCCGACGTCGACGCCATCAAGGCCACCGCCACCCGCGACGGCGACAGCTACCTGCTCAACGGGGTCAAGTGGCACGTGACCTCCTTCAACCACGCCGACCACGTGTTCTTCCAGGGCAAGCTGGCCGGAGGGGCCAACGCCGGCGCCCACGCCCTGTTCGTGCTCGACCTGGACACCCCCGGCATCCGGGTGGTGCGGACCCCCGCCTACAGCCACACCTACCCCTACCACCACCCGGTGGTCGCCTTCGAGGACGTCCGCGTCCCCGCCGGCCAGCTGATCGGCGCCGAGGGCGACGGCATGCGCTTCGTCTACGAGTGGTTCCGCTACGAGCGGCTGATGATCGCGGCCAGGTCGCTGGGGGCGGCCGAGCGGCTGATCGAGGAGGCGACCGCCTTCGCCCGCGAACGCCACGCCTACGGCCAGCCCATCCTCGGCTACCAGGCGATCCAGTTCATGCTGGCCGACTCGCTGACCGAGCTGTGGGCGGCCCGGCTGATGACCTACCAGACCGCCCACGGCATCGACAGCGGCCTTGACGTCAAGGTCCAGCACGCCCAGTGCTCGATGGCCAAGCTGTACGCCTCCGAGATGGCCGGGCGGGTCGCCGACCGGGCGGTGCAGATCTTCGGGGGGCGCGGCTACATGCGCGAGAACGTCGCCGAGCGCTTCTACCGGGAGCTGCGGGTGGACAGGATCTGGGAGGGCACCTCGGAGATCCAGCGGGCGATCATCGCCGACCAGCTGGCCAAGCGTGGTGTCGCTCCGCTGACCGGATAGGAGAGCCATGACGGTGTCGATGTCGGTCGGGACCCGCCTCGACGAGCTGATCGCCGCCCAGGAGCAGCGGTTCCTTGACCGCCAGCCGCACTCGCGGGCCTTACTCGAACGGGCGGCCGGGTCGCTGGCCGGCGGGGTGACCTCGAGCTGGCAGATCTCCCAGCCCCAGGCGGTCTGGATCAGCCACGGCCGCGGCTCCCGGGTCTGGGACGCCGACGGCAACGAGTACGTCGATCTGCACGGCGGCTACGGCGTCATGGCCGTCGGCCACGCCCACCCGGCGGTGGTGGCCGCGGTCAGCGACCGGGTCGCCAAGGGCACCCACTTCGCCCAGCCGACCTCCGAGGCCATCGTGGTCGCCGAGGAGCTGCAGCGGCGCTTCGGCCTGCCCCTGTGGCGCTTCGCCAACTCCGGCACCGAGGCCACCATGGACGCCGTCCACCTGATGCGGGCCATCACCGGCCGGTCCCTGATCGTCAAGGTCGAGGGCTGCTACCACGGCCACCACGACTCGGTGCAGGTGTCGGTCTACCAGCCCCTCGAGGAGATCGGACCGGCCCACGGGCCGGCCAGCGCGGTCGCCTCCAGCGGCATCCCGGCCGAGATCGTCGCCCTGACCCTGATCGTGCCCTACAACGACCTCGAGGTCACCGAGCGGGTGTTCGCCGAGCACGCCGGCCAGATCGCCGGCATGCTGCTCGAGCCGGTGATGATGAACGCCGGCATCATCCCGCCCCAGCCCGGCTACCTGGAGGGCCTGGCCGAGCTGACCCGGCGCCACGGCGCCCTGCTGGCCTTCGACGAGGTCAAGACCGGGGTCACCGCCGCCCCGGGCGGGGCGACCGAGCGCTACGGGGTCACCCCCGACATCATCTGCCTGGCCAAGGCGATCGGGGGCGGCCTGTCCACGGCCGCCATCGGCGGCAGCCAGGCGGTCATGGACCACATCACCAGCGGCCACTACGACCAGGTCGGGACCTTCAACGGCAACCCGCTGGCCATGGCCGCCGCCGGGGCGGCCCTGACCGAGGTGCTCACCCCGGCCGCCTACCGCCAGATCGCCGGCCTCCAGCAGCGGATGGTCACCGGGGTCGAGGAGGTCCTGACCCGGACCGGCCTGCCCGCCTACGTGGTCGCGGTCGGGGCCAAGGGCTGCGTCACCTTCTCCCCCGCCCCGGTCCGCAACTACCGGGACTTCCTGGCCATCGACGACCGCTGGAGCCACTGCCACTGGCTCTACCAGCACAATGGCGGCGTGTTCCTGCCTCCCTGGGGCAAGGCCGAGCAGTGGCTGCTGTCGGCCCAGCACACCGGCGAGGACGTCGACCGGTTCCTGGCCAACTTCGCCACCTTCGCCGACGACGTCAGCCGCTGACGGCCGGCCGCGGCTCGGTACGACTACGCAGGGCGCCTCGGCAGCTCTGCCGATGGGGCGATCCGAGGCCCTCGTCGATGCATCGGGACAAGGAAGCAGTCCGCAGCCGCCGCGGAGCCCTCGGAGGAGGAAGCAGCATGATGGTTGATCGCAGGCGGTGTGGCTGGGGGGCCGTGCTGGCGGCCGTGACCCTGTTCGCCACCCTGGTGCTGACCGTGCCCGCCGGCCCACCGATCAGCTGATCCGGAGCCCCGTGGCGCGGGTTACCATGCCAGCGGCGGCGTCGCTGAAAGGGGTCCCCGCGTGGGCGGAGGCGAGATCCGGCTGGTCGGGCTGGTCAAGCGGTTCGAGGACGTCACCGCCGTTGACGGCATCGACCTGGACGTGCCCGGGGGTGAGTTCTTCGCCCTGCTCGGCCCGTCGGGCTGCGGCAAGACGACCACCCTGCGGCTGGTCGCCGGGTTCGAGCAGCCGACCGACGGGCGCATCCTGCTCGACGGGACCGACATGGCCCGGACTCCGCCCCACAAGCGCAAGGTCAACACCGTGTTCCAGAGCTATGCCCTGTTCCCGTTCCTGAGCGTGGCCGACAACGTCGCCTTCGGGCTGCGGTTCCAGGACGTCGGCAAGGGCGAGACCAGGCGGCGGGTCGCCGAGGCCCTTGCCCTGGTCCAGCTCCAGGGCCTGGAGCGGCGCCGGCCGGCCCAGCTGTCGGGCGGCCAGCAGCAGCGGGTCGCGCTGGCCAGGGCGCTGGTCCTCAACCCGTCGGTGCTGCTGCTGGACGAGCCACTGGGGGCGCTGGACGCCAAGCTCCGCAAGGCCCTCCAGGTCGAGCTCAAGGCGCTCCAGGAGGCGGTCGGGATCACCTTCGTCTACGTGACCCACGACCAGGAGGAGGCCCTGACCATGTCCGACCGGCTGGCGGTGATGGCCGGCGGCCGCATCGAGCAGGTCGGGCCCCCGGCCGAGCTGTACGACGAGCCGGCCAGCACCTATGTGGCCGGGTTCCTTGGCGTGGCCAACCTGTTCGCGGCGACGGCCAGCGGGCGCGACGGCGGCGGCAGCTGCCGGGTCCGGCTGGGCGAGTTCGAGCTGGAGGCGGCCGGGGGCGACACCGGCGCCAGCGGCGAGGTCCGGGTGGTCATCCGGCCCGAGCGGGTGCGGCTGGAGGAGTACGGGACGACCGGCCCCAACCGGGTCCCTGGCATGGTCGAGCGGCTCGTCTACCAGGGGCCGGCAACCCAGCTGGTGGTCCGGCTGGCCAACGGCGAGCCGCTCCAGGCGCTGGTCCAGAACCAGGGCCAGCCCATCTCCTGGCAGCAGGGCACGGCCATCGCCGTGCACCTGCCGGCCGACGCCCTGCGGGTGCTGCCAGAGTCAGCCTGAGGCGGCGTGGCGCCGCGGCCGCACCAGGTGGTCGCGCTCCTGGGGGGTCCAGGAGAAGCCGAGCTCCCTCGAGCAGATGTCCATGCACAGGTCGAACATGCGCTCGCGGTCGACCTCCGGGTCCTTGAGCACGACCAGGATAGCCAGCCCGTCGATCAGGGCGGCCAGCCGCAGGGCGAAGGCGGCCGGGTCGACCCGGACGAACTCGCCGGCGGCCTGGCCCTCGCGGACGATGTCGGCGATGGTGGCCCGCCAGCGCCGGTCCAGCGCCTGGCGGTCCCGAGCAACGTCCGGGTCGCGCGGCGCCCTGGCCCACAGGTCCAGCCACAGCACCCACTCGTCGAAGTCGTCCTCGGCCTCCCCGACCGAGCACGAGCAGCGGACCAGCTCCACCAGCCGGTCGCGGGCGCTGGCCATCTCGGCCACCGCGTCCGCGGTCTGGGCGTAGAACTTCTCGTCGGCGAACGACAGCGCCTCGGCCAGCAGGATGTCCTTCTTGCCGAAGTAGTAGATGACCAGGGCGGGGCTCGTCCCGGCCTGGTCGGCCACATCCTTGATCCCGGTGTCGCAGAGGCCTTTCTCGGCGATCACCTGGACGGCCGCCTTGAGGATCTGCCGGCGCCGTGCGTCGGAAAGCTTGCGTCGTGGGCTCATGGCTGCTCCAGGATGTCGGCGTCGAGGTGCAGTATGGCCTGCCGGGCTTGTCCGGTGTCCACCCACATCTTAGACTGACTGTTCAGTCAAAGATAGGTCCGTGGGGACAAGCTGGAGGTGCCATGGCCGCGACCTGGGACGCGATCGTCATCGGGGGCGGCCACAACGGGCTGGTGGCCGGCGCCTACCTGGCCCGGGCCGGGGCCAGGGTGGTGGTGCTGGAGGCCAGGCACAAGACCGGGGGCGCGGCCGCCACCGACGCTCCCTGGCCCGAGGCGCCCGAGATCAAGGTGACCCGGCTGTCGTACGTGATGAGCCTCATGCCGCCCCGGATCATCCGCGAGCTGGAGCTGGAGCGGCACGGCTACAAGCTGTTCCCCATGGGCCCGGCCTACCAGGCCTGGCCGGACGGGCGCTCGCTGACCATCTACGACGACGACGCCGGCCGCAACCACACCCAGATCGCCCAGTTCTCCAAGAAGGACGCCGACGCCATGCCCCGCTGGGACGCCTGGCTGGAGGGCCTGGCGTCGGTGCTGGGGCCACTGCTCACCCAGACCCCGCCCAAGATCGGCTCCCGCAAGCCGTCGGACGTGCGCGAGCTGCTCCGGCTGGCCTGGCGCTACCGGGGCCTGGACGTGCGGACCGTCGGCGACGTGACCCGGCTGATGACCATGAGCGTCAGCGACCTGCTGGACGACTGGTTCGAGTCCGAGCAGGTCAAGGCGAGCCTGGCCATCAACGGGGTGATCGGCACCTGGGCCGGCCCCGACTCGCCGGGCACGGCCTATGTGATGGCCCACCACTCGATCGGCGACGTCGGCGACGGCCACCTGGGCAGCTGGGGCTTTCCAGAGGGCGGCATGGGGGCGGTCTCCGACGCCATCCAGCGCTCGGCCCTCGAGCTCGGGGCCAGCGTCCGCACCGGCGCCCGGGTCGAGCGGGTGCTGGTCTCCGGCGGCCGAGCCGCCGGGGTGGTGCTGGCCGGCGGCGAGGAGCTGCACGCCCCGGTGGTGGTCACCGCCGTCCATCCCCGGACCACCTTCCTCGAGCAGGTGGACCGGGTCGAGCTGCCCCCCGACTTCGTCACCGACATCGAGCGCTGGCGCTCGCGCAGCGGCGTGGTCAAGATCAACCTGGCCCTTGGCGAGCTGCCCGACTTCACCGCCGACCCCGGCACCGAGGTCGGCGAGCACCACACCGGGGCGATCGCCATGGCCCTGTCGGTCGGCTACATCGAGCAGGCGTTCCAGGACGCCAAGCAAGGGCGGGGCGCGGCCCGGCCGTTCTCGGACGGCTGCATCCCCACGGTGTTCGACAAGACCCTGGCCCCCGAGGGCGTCCATGTCATGTCGCTGTTCACCCAGTGGTGCCCGCACGAGTGGTCCGAGGCCCCCCACACCGAGGAGCTGGAGGCCTACGCCGACCGGATGATCGACTGCTACGCCGAGCTGGCCCCCAACCTCAAGGGCGCGATCCTGCACCGCGAGGTCATCGGGCCCTGGCAGATGGAGCAGGAGTGGGGGCTGGTCGGGGGCAACATCTTCCACGGCGAGCTCTCGGTCGAGCAGCTGTTCCACATGCGCCCGGCCCCCGGGTACGCCGACTACCGCAGCCCGATCGCCGGGCTCTACCAGGCCAGCTCGGCGACCCACGGCGGCGGCGGGGTCTGTGGCATCCCCGGCTGGCAGGCGGTCCAGGCTGTCCTG
>DATENJ010000521.1:0-3221 GCA_035275125.1 Actinomycetes bacterium
TGGAGGCGGGTGGCGCGCAGGGTGGTGGCCCGCCGCAGGACCATCATCAGCAGCTCGACCCCGAGCACGAGGGCGGCCGGCGGGATCAGGGCGACCCCGCGGGCGGCCCAGTTGTGCTCGGCATGGGCCACGTTGAGCACGAAGCTGACCCCGGCCGCCGCGGCCAGCAGCAGCTTGGGCCACCAGATCTCCCACCAGTGGCGGCGCACCTTGGTGGTGGTGAACCACAGGTCGGCCCCGAGGGCGACCACGATGAAGGAGTCGACCATCAGGGGCACGGCCCAGCCGTGCTCGGGGGCGATGCCGTTGGAGCGGACGGCGTAGGCCCGGATCGCCTCGAAGCTGGTGTAGAAGGCCAGGGACGCGATGCCGAGGACGGTCGCGCCGAGGACGGCGACCAGGATCGTCCTGAACCGTGTGAGCCACTTGTCGGTGGCGACAATCCCGGAGATCAGGGGTGGTCCGGCGGAGGCCACAGGCGGCACGCTCCTCGGGGCTGCGGGCGGGAGTTACTTGCGCGATCAGCGCAAGGTTCTACCGCACTCGACCCCGGTGACGCACAATATGGACGTTTCACCCCTTGTTGGCGCCGTGCACACGGACGAAGTCGTTGACCTCGTAGTAGGCGTCGATCGACTCGCCGGCGTCGCCCCAGAACCCGTCGAGGACGTCGTACTCCATGGAGCGGCGCTCCACGTACCAGTTGTTGACGTCGGTGATCTCCAGCTCGCCCCGGCCGGACGGCTGCAGGGTCGGGATCACGTCGAAGACGTGCTCGTCGTAGAAGTAGATGCCGGTGACCACGTAGCTGCTGGGCGGGTCGTCGGGCTTCTCAAGGATGCGGACGACCCGGCCGCCGTCGTCCAGCTCGGGGACGCCGAGGTGGCGCAGGTGGGCCGGGTCGTCGATCCGGGCCAGGACGATGCGGGACCCGGAGGGCTGGGCCAGGAAGTTGGTCACGGCCGGGCGCAGGCTGCGCTCGACCACGTTGTCGGCCAGCATGACCACCACCCGGTCCCCGTCGACGAAGCGCTCGGTCAGCCCGAGGGCCTCGGCGATCCCGCCCGGCCGCTCCTGATAGGCGTACAGCAGCCGGTCGATGCCGTACTCGTGGCCGTTGCCGAGCAGCCGCAGGAACTCGCCGGCGTGGGTGCCCCCGGTGACCACCATCAGCTCGGTGATCCCGGCCGAGACCAGGGTCTCGATGGCGTAGGTGACCATCGGCCGGTCGTAGATCGGCAGCAGGTGCTTGTTGGTGATGCGGGTCAGCGGGTGCAGCCTCGAGCCGGTGCCTCCGGCAAGGATGACGCCCTTCATGCGCCGTACTTGGTCAGGCGGCCGGCGGCGGCCAGCAGCTGGGGCAGCAGGTGCTTGGCTTCGAAGCGGCCGAGGGAGCCCTGGCGGCAGTAGACCTCGTCG
This sequence comes from Actinomycetes bacterium, assembly GCA_035275125.1. Classification (GTDB taxonomy): domain Bacteria; phylum Actinomycetota; class CALGFH01; order CALGFH01; family CALGFH01; genus CALGFH01. The sequence continues at coordinate 1,420 of DATENJ010000521.1, forward strand.
AAGCCGGCGAGGCCGTCGGCGGCGGCGGTGCCGCCCCACAGCAGCACCGGGACCGGGTGCCAGGAGTGGGCGGCCATCTGGGCGGGAGTGGAGTGGTCGCCGGTGACGGCCATGACCTCGACCCCGGACTCCAGGATGCGCGGGACCAGGGCGTCGACCTCCTCGATGGCCTCGACCTTGCGGTCGAAGTCGCCGTCCTCGCCGGCCGAGTCGGTCTTCTTGATGTGCATGAACACGAAGTCGTGGTCGGGCAGCAGCTCGGCCAGGGCGTCGACCTCCTCCTTGGCCGCCCCCTCGACCTGGTGGGTCTCGAAGCCGAGCAGCCGGGAGATGCCGACGTACATCGGGTAGGCGGCGATGGCCAGCGCCTTGACCTGGTAGCGGCCGGGGAAGCTGGGCATCTCCTTGACGCTGTCGAAGCCGCGCAGGAGCAGGAAGTTGCCCCGCTCCCGGCCGGCCAGCAGGGTGCGGGCCTGGTCGAGGATGCGCCGGACCAGCTCGGCGGTCCGCTTGGCCTCGGGCGTGCGCGGCTCGGGGTCGAGCGGGGGCACGCCCTCGCGCTGGGGGTCGCTGTCGGTCACGTTGCGGTCAAGGCCCGGGCCGCGCAGCACCAGCAGGCCGCGGTGCTCCCGCTCGGGCTGGAGGAAGAACTCGGCCCCTTCGAGCTTGATCTCGCGGGTCAGCAGCTCGCAGATGGCGGCGGCCTCCTCGGTGGGCAGCCGCCCGGCCCGGCGGTCGGTGATGGTCCCGTCGGCGTCGAGTGTGCAGAAGTTGACCCGGGCGGCCACGTCGCCCGGCTGGAGCTCGAAGCCGATCCCGGCCGCCGAGAGGGCGCCCCGGCCGATCTCGTACGAGAGCGGGTCGTAGCCGAACAGGCCGAGGTGGCCGGCGCCCGACCCGGGGGTGATGCCGCGGGTGACCGGGTCGTGCAGCCCCAGTGACCCCTCGCCGGCCAGCCGGTCCAGGTTGGGGGTGCTGGCCTCGGTGAGCTCGGAGCCGCGCTCGGTGGTCCGGTAGCCGCCGAGGCCGTCCATCACCAGCAGGAGGGCCTTCTTCCCCTCGGGCCGTGCCATCTCGGTCACGACAGACTCATAGGTGAGGGTGGTCGACATAGGCGCCTCCGAACCAGCGGGGGTACTGAGGCTTGAGTCTACGGGCCGTCGGGCGGCCGAGCGAAACAAAGTGACGACCCCCAGGAACCCCGTCCGGTTGACCGGCGGGCAAGCCCGCCTGCTCCCGGCCGATTGGGCCCCTGGGGGTCATCGGCGCCCCGAGGAACTCCCGTGGCCTTCCCGAGAACGACTCGCGAAAGTCCCGTCCTACGACCCAGAGGCCGCTTGGACCTCGCCGCGAAACGTCAGGATGCGCGTTCCCATCGTCCGCGACGCGCCTTCCGGGCCCGTCAGCCCTTCTAGCGGGAACTCCTATCCGGATTTCCCAGTCCTACCGCGTCGGCCCCTCGGGGCAAAGCGGAATCTAGGGGGCGGCCGGTGCCGCGTCAAGGCGACGTTTCCCCTGGTCAGACGCGTATGTCCAGCTAGAGGCATGTAGAATTACTTCGATGGAATTTCCGGTGAACGGCCGGAGCCCTCGGCCAGGCGAGCCCGCCATGCTTTTTCGGCGGCAATGCTCGATGCGAACCCAATCTCCACCGCGGGCAAATAGGCGGCATCGGCGAGATCGAGGACCGAGCCGACCACCCGGTCGACCTCCTCGTGGGTGACCGCCCGCAGCGGGACCTGGCCGACCAGGAACAGGTCACCGGCCTCGTCGAGGGTGAACCGCAGGACGTAGCTGGTGGC
>DATENJ010000522.1:0-19276 GCA_035275125.1 Actinomycetes bacterium
CGCGCCGGGCTGGACGACCCGGCAGGCGGCCTCGCGCCCGCCGGCGAACTGGAGGGCGACCTGGTCGACCCCCTGGTCGCGCCGCAGCTCCCGGTACCCCTGAACCAGCAGCGGCACGGCCACGACCAGCGCGACCACGGCCAGCCCGGTGACAAGGGCCCGCCGACGGTCGCGGCGCCGTTCGGGAGCTGGCGGTGGGTCCTCCGGCATCGTCACCCCACGATCTCCCTGGACCTCACATACCCTCCCGGACCCGGGCGAGGCTCGCAGGTTCCTCCCAGGCCCGTCAACCGCCCCAGCAGCTCAGACGGCCACGATCGCGCTGTCCGACAGCAGCGACTCGAGCGCCCGCAGGGGCGCGTCCGCGAACTCGCCCGCGTCCTGCTCGCCCTGCAGCCGCACCGCCCGCTCCCAGCTCAGCGCCCGCCCGACCTTGCCGACCCGGCATGCCAGCTCCAGCTCCTCGACCAGCTCCCCGCGTGAGGCCAGGTCGCCGAACACCTCGAGGTAGGCGTCCCGCGGCCGGGTCACCGCCGGGTCGTCGGCCGCCACCTTGCGCTCGAGCCGGATCATCCCCAGCCCGAGCAGCATGCTGGCGAACGGGTGGGCGACCACGCTGTCCCCCCAGTCGTAGAACCGCACCCGCCCCACCGTCCCGGGGCCCGCGGCGGGGTCCACGAACACGTTCCAGTAGTGCAGGTCGTTGTGGTCGAGGCTGGCCCCGACGGCGGCGCCGCCCAGCCGCTCGCACCACCCCTGGAACCGGCCGGCCATGGCCGCCACCAGGCGCAGGCTCTCCCGGTCGTCGTCGGTCCCGTGCCGCCCCACATAGTCTTGGACCGCCGCCACCGCCTCATCGAACCGCCGCGGCATCACCGCCGCCCGCATGTCGGCCAGCCCCAGCCCCAGCAGCTCCTCCACGCGCGGCTCCAGCGACCGCTGCAGCTCCCCGTACCGGGGCAGCACCTCCACCATGGCCTCGACCAGGTCGAGGTCGTCCAGCCGTTCGCCAAGCCGGACCCCGCCGTCGGGCAGCACGATCCAGCCCCGCCGGGGGTCGCTGGCGATCGGCACCAGGATCCGCTCGGGCACCACCTGTTCCAGCAGCCGGTACAGCTCCACCTCGAACGCCGTCTGCGGCCCGGCCGCCTTCAGCCACACCACCCCCCGGGTCGTCGGCGCCCGGAGCACCGTCGCCCACGGCCGCAGGTGCGGCTGGGTCACCTCCCCGGTCCGGCGGATCCCCCTGGCGACCAGCTGCCCGTCCAGCCAGGCCTCGGCCTCCCGCCGCCAGTCCTCCGAGGACCACAGCCCGATGGTCATGCCGGCATGCTGGCAGGGCCGCCGGCAGGGTGCCAGGCCACCCCGGATCCCGTTGTGTTCGGAGTTCGGCGGGAGCACACTACTTGGGTGCCTCTGGTGGATTGGTCCTGGCTGGTGGGGTTGTCCTCAAGGGAGGCGAGGTGGTCGAGGGCGTCGAGGCCGCGGGGGGGCTGCGTGAGGAGGTCGAGCGCCTCCGGCGTGACCTTGCCGAGGCCCGGGAGCAGCAGGCGGCGACGAGCGGAGTCCTGGCCGTCCTCGGTCGCGCCACCTCGGACCTCGACGCCGTGCTGGAGACGGTGGTCGACGGCGCCCGCCACCTCTGCCGGGCCGATATCGCCCTGATCTTCCTGCTCGAGGGCGACGCCTACCGGCTGGCCATCGCTTCGGGCCCCCTCACCGAGGAGGACCGCGCCTACCTCGCCCAGCATCCCCTGGCCCAGGACCGGGGCACCCTCACCGGCCGGATCGGGCTGGAGCGCCGGCCCCAGCAGATCGCCGACGTCCTCGCCGACCCCGAGTACGGGCGGCTCGACATCCAGCGCCACGGCGGCTTCCGGACCACCATGGGCGTCCCCATGCTGCTCGACGGCGAGGTGGTCGGCGTCCTGGTCGTCTGGCGGAGCGAGGTCGACCCGTTCAGCGAGCGGGCCACCGAGCTCCTCACCACCTTCGCCGCCCAGGCGGCCATCGCCATCCGCAACGTCGACCTGGTCCACGCCCTGCAGGCCCGGTCGGCCGAGGTCGAGGTGGCCAGCCGGCACAAGTCGGAGTTCCTGGCCAGCATGTCGCACGAGCTGCGGACCCCGCTGAACGCGGTCATCGGGTTCTCCGAGGTGCTGCTGGAGCGGATGTTCGGGGACCTCAACGACCGCCAGGAGGAATACCTGCGCGACATCTGGAGCTCCGGCAGGCACCTGCTGGAGCTGCTGAACGAGATCCTCGACCTCTCCAAGGTCGAGGCCGGTCAGATGACCCTGGACCCGACCGAGTTCTCCCTCCAGGAGGCCCTCGGCCACGGCCTCGCCCTGGTGCGCGAGCGCGCGGCCCGCCACGGCATCCGGCTCGGTCTCGAGGTGGCCGCCGACGTCGGCCCGGTCCGGGCCGACGAGCTGCGGATCAAGCAGGTCATCGTCAACCTGCTGTCCAACGCGGTGAAGTTCACCCCCGACGGCGGGCGGGTCGAGGTCCGGGCCCGCGCCGAGGGCGACCAGGTGCTGGTGACCGTGACCGACAACGGGACCGGGGTGGCGGCCGAGGACCGGGAACGGATCTTCGAGTCCTTCCAGCAGGGCGGCCGGCGGGCGTCGACCACCGAGGGGACGGGGCTCGGGCTGACCCTGTCCAAGCGGATCGTCGAGCTGCACGGCGGCCGGATCTGGGTCGACAGCCAGGTGGGGGCGGGCAGCACCTTCGGCTTCGCCATCCCGGCCGGTGTCCCGATCGGGGCCGAACTCACCGGCGACGACCCCGGCCGGGCCGACGGGCTGCCGACGGTGGTCGTGATCGACGACGACCGTCGCTCCATCGACCTGCTCACCGCGTATGCCGAGGCGGCCGGGCTGCGGGTCGTCAGCGCCCACGACGGCCGGCAGGGAGTCGAGCTCGTCAAGGCCCTCCAGCCGGCCATCGTCGTCCTGGACATCCTGCTCCCCGGGCTGGACGGCTGGCAGGTCCTTGAGTCGCTCAAGGCCGACCCGGTGACGGCGGCCATCCCGGTGGTGGTGGTGTCGATCCTCGACGAGCGCGGCCGCGGGCTCGCCCTTGGCGCGGCCGACTACCTGGTCAAGCCGGTGTCACGCGAGGGCGTCCTTGACGTGCTCGCCCGCTGCGGACCGGAGGCGCCATGGCCGACCAGCTGATCCTCATCATCGAGGACAACGAGCGGAACCTGAAGCTGGTCCGGGACGTGCTCCAGTTCAGCGGGTTCCGGACCGCCGAGGCCCGCACCGCCGAGGACGGTCTGGCCCTGGCCAGCGCCCGTCCGCCGGACCTGGTCCTGCTCGACCTGCAGCTGCCCGGCATCGACGGCATGGAGGCGTTCCGGCAGCTGCGGGGGAGCCCGCCCACCGCCCGCATCCCCGTCGTCGCGGTCACCGCCCTGGCCATGAAGGACGACCGCGAGCGGGTCCTGCGGGCCGGCTTCGACGGCTACCTGGAGAAGCCCATCAGCGTGCGCGAGCTGCCCGGCCAGGTGCGCGCGTTCCTCACCGCCGCGGAGCTGCCCGATGACCGATGAGCCCCTCGTCCTGGCCGTCGACGACCTGCCGGCCAACGTCCGCCTGCTCGACGCCGTGCTCAGCCCCCGCGGCTACCGGGTGCTCGGCGCCGGGTCCGGTCCCGAGGCCCTGGCCCTGGTCGCCGAGCACCGCCCCGACCTGATCCTGCTCGACATCGTCATGCCGGAGATGGACGGCTACGAGGTCTGCCGCCGGCTGCGCCAGGACCCGGCCACCGCCTTCCTGCCCGTGGTCATGATCACCGCCAGCGGCGACCAGGAGCGGCTCCTGGCCATCGAGGCCGGCGCCGACGACTTCGTGGCCAAGCCGTTCGACCAGGCCGAGCTGCTGGCCCGGGTGCGGTCGCTGCTGCGCATCAAGCGCTACCACGACACCATCGAGGGCCAGGCGGCCGAGCTGGCCGAGTGGAACCGCACCCTCTCCCAGCGGGTCCAGGAGCAGGTCGGCCAGCTCGAGCGCATGGGCCGGCTGCGCCGGTTCCTCTCGCCCCAGCTGGCCGACCTGGTCGTCTCCTCCGGCGACGAGTCGTTCCTGGACAGCCACCGGCGCGACATCACCGTGGTCTTCTGCGACCTGCGCGCCTTCACCGCGTTCGCCGAGACGGCCGAGCCGGAGGAGGTGATGGGGGTGCTGGACGACTACTACCAGGCCCTCGGCGACCTGGTCACCCGGTTCGAGGGCACCCTTGAGCGGTTCACCGGTGACGGGCTGATGGTGTTCTTCAACGACCCGCTGCCCTGCGAGGACGCGCCCCTGCGGGCGGTCCGGATGGCGGTGGCCATGCGCAACCGGGTCGAGGGCCTGGCCAAGGACTGGACGCGGCGCGGCTACGACCTGGCCCTTGGGGTCGGCGTGGCCCAGGGCTACGCCACCCTCGGCCGGGTCGGCTTCGAGGGCCGCTCGGACTACACCGCCATCGGCAACTGCACCAACCTGGCCGCCCGGCTGTGCGCCGAAGCCCGGCCCTGGCAGATCCTGCTCAGCCCGCGGGTCCACGCCGCGGTGGAGGAGTTCGTGACCAGCGAGCCGGTGGGGGAGCTGACCCTGCGCGGCTTCTCCCGCCCGGTGGCGACCTTCAACGTGGTCGGGCTGGACGCGGCCCGGATCAGCTCGTGACCAGCGCCACCCGGCCGCCGACCCTGGCCGAGCTGGACCCGGGCGAGCGCGACCAGCGGTTCGCCCGGCTCCAGACCCAGATGCCCGAGGTCTGGCGAGGCATGCGCCTCAACCAGGAGGGCGAGTCGGTCGTTGTCGTGCCGTCGGTGACCGTCGACCGGGTCAACCAGAGCAGCGGGTCGCTCACCCAGGCCTACGAGGAGCGGTTCCTGTTCCTCCTGCTCCTGCTGCGCCAGCCGCGGCTGCGGATGGTGTACGTCACCTCGACGCCGATCGCTCCCCAGATCGTCGAGTACTACCTGGCCCTGCTGCCGGGCATCATCCCCAGCCACGCCCGAGCCCGGCTGTCGCTGGTCGCGGTCCAGGACGGCTCGCCCCGGCCGCTCACCGAGAAGCTCCTGGAGCGGCCCCGGGTGATCTCCCAGATCCGGTCGCTCATCCCCGACCGGCGCCGCTCCCACCTCGTGCCCTACAACACCACCCCCCTGGAGCGAGACCTGGCCCTGGCCCTCGGGATCCCCATGTACGGCGCCGACCCCCGGCTGTTCCACCTGGGGACCAAGAGCGGCTGCCGCCGGATCTTCGCCGAGGAGGGGGTGCGCCACCCGGCCGGGTTCGAGGACCTGCACAGCCTAGAGGACGTGGTCGGCGCCCTGGCCCGGCTGCGCGCGGCCAGCCCCGGGGCCGGACGGGCCCTGGTCAAGCTCAACGAGGGCGTCTCCGGCGGCGGCAACGCCCTGGTCGACCTGGGCGGCCTGGCCCCGCCGGGCTCGGCCGGGGAGCCGGCCGAGCTGGAGGAGCGGGTCCGGGCCATGCGCTTCGAGCTCCCCGACATGCCGTTCGACGGGTACGTGGCCAAGCTGGCCGAGCGCGGCGGCATCGTCGAGGAGCTGATCTCCGGGGTCGAGCTCCGCAGCCCCAGCGTGCAGCTGCGGGTCACCCCCCTCGGCGACGTCGAGCTGCTCTCGACCCACGACCAGCTCCTCGGCGGTCCCAGCGGCCAGAGCTACCTCGGCTGCCGGTTCCCGGCCGACTTCGCCTATGCCAGGGCGATCAGCGCCGACGCCGCCACCATCGGCCGCCGCCTGGCCCGCGAGGGCGTGCTCGGCCGGTTCGCCATCGACTTCGTGGTCGTCCGCGACCCGGCCGGCGCCTGGTCCCAGTACGCCATCGAGCTCAACCTCCGTAAGGGCGGGACCACGCACCCGTTCCTGACCCTGCAGTTCCTCACCGACGGCCGCTACGACCCGGTGACCGCCCTGTTCGTGACCCCGGACGGCCGCGAGAAGCACCTGGTCGCCACCGACCACCTCGAGGACCCGCTGCTGCGCGGCCTGCGCCACGACGACCTGTTCGACATCGTCGCCCGCCACGGCCTCCACTTCGACCAGGCCCGCCAGGCCGGCGTCGTGTTCCACATGATCAGCTGCCTGAGCGAGCATGGCCGGGTCGGCCTGACCGCCGTCGGCGACACCCCGGCCAAGGCCGACGCCACCTACCGCCGGGCCGAGCGGATCCTGCTCGACGAGGCCCGCTCGGCCCTTGCTGACCCGGTCCTGCTCGACAGTCCCTGACCGCCCCTCAGCTCACGGCGTTGGGGTTTCCTTGACGGTCGTCTCGTCGGCCTGGATGTCGGCGACGTGGGTGGTGCCGTAGCCCTCCTGCTGGGGTCGCCCGTGCTCGCCGCGGGTCATGGCGAACTCCTCCTCGGGGGAGAGCACCAGGCGGTTGCGGCCCGAGATGGCGAAGTAGGCGATCCCGATCACGAAGTAGATGAGGGTCCCGTACACACCCGGCCGGTAGTCGGCGTTGGAGTACAGCGAGATCAGCGAGACCAGGGCGATCACCCCGGCCACGGCCGCGCCCCACTGGCCGACCGGGCTGCGGTAGGGCCGCTGGATGTTCGGGTACTTGCGGCGCAGCAGGATGAACGCCAGGCACTGCATGAAGTAGGAGATGACGGCGCCGAACACGGCCATGTAGAGCAGCGCCCCTACGATCTTCCCGGCAAGGGCGCCCTCGCTCTGGCCCAGCTCGTAGATCAGCACGGCAAGGGCGTAGCCGACGACCGCGCCCGCGATCAGGGCCCGGTGGGGGGTGTGGCGGGTGCCGTGGGTGACCGACAGCCACTTCGGGAAGTAGCCGGCTCGCGACAGCGAGTAGGTGTTGCGGCCGTAGGCGTAGATGATGGTGAAGAAGCTGGCGATCAGGCCGGTGAGGCCGATCAGGGCGAGCAGCTCGGCCGCCGTGCCCTCGCCGAACACCGCCTTGAACCCGTCGAACAGCGGGGTGGCCGAGGTGCCGATGCTGGCCGCGCCCCCGTCGATCCCGGTGTTGAGGAACAGGATGCCAAGGCCGGTGATGACCAGGGTGATCAGGCCCCAGATGGTGGCCCGGGGGACGTCGCGGGCCGGGTCGTGGGATTCCTCGGCGGCCAGCGGGAGCTCCTCGATGGCCAGGTAGAACCAGATGGCGAACGGGATCGCGGGGAAGATGCCGGCGATCCCCTTGGGCAGGAAGCTGGAGCCGCCCCCCTCGGGCGCGATGTTGGTCCACAGGCTGGTGTCGAGCTTGCCCGAGGTCAGCACCGAGATGAAGAAGAAGGCCAGGATCCCGAGGGCGAGGATGTTGATCACCACGGTGAAGCGCATCGTGGCCTCGATGCCGATGATGTTGATCCACACGAAGACCACGTAGAAGACGGCCCACCAGGTCACCGGGCTGTTCCACCAGGGCGAGCCGGTGAGGTCGAGCAGCCCGGCCATGATGTCGTGCATCAGGAAGCCCATCGCCCCCACGACCACGGCCGGGGTGATCACGTACTCCATGTTCTCGGCCAGGCCGGTGATGAACCCGCCCCATGGCCCCATGGCCGAGCGGGCGAAGGAGTAGGCGCCGCCGGTGTGGGGCAAGGCCGGTGACATCTCGGCGATGCTGAAGCACAGCCCGAAGTACATGATCGTGATGACGCCGGTCGCGATCAGCAGCCCACCGAACCCGCCGGCGTCCAGGCCGAGGTTCCAGCCGTAGAAGTCGCCGGAGATGACGGCCGCCACCCCGAGCGACCACAGCGACCAGAAGGCCGCGTGCCGGCGCAGCTTGCGTTTGCCGAAGTAGTCCTCGCCGGCCTCCTCGTAGCTCACCGATCCGACTCGGCGTCGCTCCTGGGCCACGTCGCAACCCCCTTGCTCGTCGTCGCGCGGCAGGGCCGCGTCCGGGAAGTTGTCTGACATTACTGGACGATGGCCGGATCGTAAGTGGGGTTTACCACCGAGTCAAGCTCCTTGACCCTGGCTGAGTTGTCTGACGTATACTCCTCGCCAGAATGCAGAGGCCACAGCGGGCAACCGGGGCGCGACCACGGCTTCGCTCGGTCTCGGTCCAGGACGAGCTCAAGCAGCGGATCGACCGGGGAGAGCTCCCCGCCGGGACCCGCCTGCCCTCCGAGCCAGAGCTGGCCGCCGAGCTCCAGGTGTCGCGGGCGACCCTGCGCGAGGCGTTGCGGGCCATGGAGCTGGAGGGGCTCCTCAGGCGCCGCCAGGGCTCCGGCACCTTTGTCGCCGACCACCCCCGCATGGCCAACAGCCTTGACGTGAACTTCGGCGTCACCGACGCGATCCGGGCCGCCGGCATGACCGCCGGGATCGCCGACGGACGCACCTGGGTCGAGCCGGCCGCGGCCGGCGAGGCGGCCCTGCTGGAGCTGGAGCCGGGCCAGGACGTCCTGGTGATCGAGCGGGTGCGGACGGCCGAGGGCAAGCCGGTGGTGCTGTCGCGCGACCTTTTCCCCAGCCGGCTGGTCGAGGGCCGCGAGGGGGTCGTCCAGGAGATGCTTGAACGATCCATCTACGACGTGCTCGAGCGTGACCTCGGCATCGTCATCTCCCACGGCGTGGCCCGGTTCCGGCCGGTGCGGGCCGACCACGCCGTCGCCGGCCGCCTCGGGGTGCCCCGGGGCGAGCTGCTGCTCTACCTGTGGCAGGTCGACTACGCCCAGGACGGCGCCGCGGTCGTCTCATCCCACGAGTTCCACCTTGCCGACGCGTTCGATTTCACGGTGGTCCGGCGGGGCCCCGGAAGGAGGCTCACATGACTTCACAGGCCGCGACCACCCAGGTGGGCACGGCGATGCGCCTCAAGCGGGTGATCGACCCGGCCGGGGTCTCGATCATCTGCGCCCTCGACCACGGCATGACCTCGCCGACGTTCCTGGAGCCGCTGGCCGACATCGGCGCCCGCACCGCCGAGGTGGTGGCCGGCGGGGCCAACGTGATCATGATGTCCAAGGGCATGATCCGGCTGGCCGAGCCGGCCTTCTCGCCGACGACCTCGCTGGCCCTGCTGCTCTCGGCCTCGGCCAACCCGGCCGACCCGGCGCCCGAGATCGTCCAGATCGCCCAGGTGGAGGAGGCCGTCCGCCTCGGCGCCGACGCCGTGGTGCTGTTCACCGCCCTCGGCGGCGACACCGAGGCCGGGATGATCCGGACCCTGGCCGGGATCGGCGCCGAGTGCGCCGCCATGGGCATGCCGCTGATCGCCGAGGCCGAGTTCCCGACCACCTACGCCGCCGTCGAGCAGCTCAAGGAGCAGTACGGCTTCGAGTACCTGCGGCGCAACGTGCGGCTCTGCGCCGAGCTGGGGGCCGACATCGTCAAGACGAACTGGCCCGGCGACGGCGACTCGTTCGCCCGCCTGGTCGAGGCGGCCGCCGGCATCCCCCTGGTGCTGGCCGGCGGCTCCCGCCTCGGGGACCGGGAGCTGCTCCAGCGGATGGAGGCGGCCACCGCCGCCGGCGCCATCGGCTGCTCGGTGGGGCGCAACATCTTCATGCACCGCTCCCCGGAGGCCATCACCCGGGCCCTCTCCAGAGTCATCCGGGAACGCTGGAGCGCCGACAAGGCCCACGCCGAGCTGGCCGAGACCACCCCGGAGGACGCGCGATGAGGGCGGCCTTCATGACCGGCCGGAACCAGATCGAGGTCCGGGAGGCCGACGAGCCGGCCCTCGACCCCCGCGGGGCCATCCTCCGGGTCGAGGCGTGCGGCATCTGCGGCACCGACGCCCGGACCTTCTTCAACGGCGACCCGCGGGCCCCGGCCCCCTGGGTCCTGGGGCACGAGCCGGTGGGCATCCTGGAGCGGGCCGGGCCCGAGGCCGCCCTGCCGCCCGGGGTCGAGGTCGGCGGGCGGGTGTTCCTCGGCTCGATCCTCACGTGTGGCCACTGCCTCCAGTGCACCGACGGACGCCAGAACCTCTGCGAGCACCACCTGCTGTACGGCTACGACCCGTTCCCCGGGGCCTATGCCGAGCTGGCCGCCGTGCCCCCGATCGCCGTCACCAACCTCATCCCCCTCCCGCCCCACCTGCCGCCCGAGCTGGCCACGGTGGTCGACCCCTTCGCCTGCGCCCTCAACGGGATCGAGGTCCTGGACATCGGCCTCGGCGACACCGTGCTGATCCTGGGGGCCGGCCCGATCGGCTGCTGGCAGGCCGTGATGGCCCGGGACCGGGGGGCCGGCCGGGTGTTCCTGTGCGACGTCAACCGCCAGCGGGTCCAGCTGGCCCTCGAGGCCGTCGGCGGGTTCGTGGACGACGCCTGGGTCGCCGGCGACGACAACGGCCTGGCCGCCCTGCTGGAGCGGACCGGAGGCGCGGGGGCCGAGCGGATCAGCGTTGCCGCCCCGTCCAAGCAGGCCCAGCAGGTGGCCCTGGAGATGGCGGCCAAGCGGGCCCGGGTCGTCTACTTCGCCGGCCTGCCCAAGCACGACCCGGTGAGCTCCCTCGACATGAACCAGCTCCACTACAAGGAGCTGGCCATCCTCGGCGCCTACGGGGCCACCCGGCGCCAGTACCGGATCACCATGGCCTATCTCAACCGGCGCCGGGACGAGCTGGCCCCGGTCGTCACCCACCAGTTCCCCCTGGACAAGATCGGCGAGGCGTTCGAGACCATCCGCTCGGGCGAGGGGCTGAAGATGGTCGTGGTGCCATGACCGGGCCGTACGTGATCGGCTGCGACATCGGCAGCCAGGGCACCAACGCCGCCCTGTACGCCGCCGACGGCCGCCTGGTGGCCTCGGCCTACGTCCCCTACGACGTCTCCTTCCCCCATCCCGGCTGGGCCGAGCAGGACCCCCGGCTGTGGACGGCCGCCCTGCACACCGGCATCGCCCGGCTGCTGGCCGAGGTGCCGGAGGGCCCGTCGGCGGTCAAGGGGCTGTCGTTCGGGTCCCAGCTGGACGGGATGGTGGTGGTCGACGCCGGCGGCGAGCCGCTGCGCCCGGCGATGATCTGGATGGACCGGCGGGCCGAGCCCCAGGCGGCCGCCGTCGCCGCCAAGCTCTCGCCGGCCGAGTTCTACCACCACACAGGGGCCAACCTGGACTCCTCCCACGCCGTCTTCAAGGCCCTGTGGGTCCGCGACACCGAGCCGGAGGTCTTCGCCAAGGCCACCCACCTGATGCCGCCAGGGTCGTACGTGCTGCGGGAGGCGGCCGGGGTGCTGGCCGTCGACTGGTCCAACGCCTCCTCGCTGGCCCTGCTCGACCCGCGGACCCGCACCTGGTCCGAACCGGTCCTGGACGCCGTCGGCGTCGACCCGGCGATGCTGCCCGAGCTCGCCCCCGGGACCCAGGCCGTCGGGCCGGTCACCAGGGCCTTCGCCGAGCGGACGGGCCTGTCGCCTGACACCGTTGTGGTGGTCGGGGCCGGCGACGAGATGACGGCCACCCTTGGGGCCGGGGTGTTCGCCCCCGGGGAGGTGTGCGACGTCGCCGGGACCGCCGAGCCGGTCTGCGCCGCCTCCGCCGCCCCCGGCGAGGATCCGGCCATGCTGGTCGAGTGCCACCCCCACGCGGACCCCGACGTCTGGCTGCTGGAGAACCCCGGGTTCGTCTCAGGGGGCAACTTCCGCTGGTGGCGGGACCAGTTCGCCCCGGTCGAGCGGGACGCCGAGGCCAACGGCGGAGGCGACGCCTACGACCTGCTCACCGGCCCGGCCGCCGAGGTGCCCCCCGGGGCCGAGGGCCTGGTGTTCCTCCCCTGCATGCAGGGGGCCATGGCCCCGGAGTGGAACGGCGCCGCCCGCGGCGTCTTCTACGGCCTCACCCTGGCCCACACCAGGGCCCACATGACCAGGGCGCTGCTGGAGGGGAGCGCCTTCGCCCTGCGCGACATCCTCGAGGGCATGGGCAGCGCCGGCCTGGAGGTCCGCCGCCTGACCATCGTCGGCGGCGGCGCCAAGGGCCCCCTGTGGCGTCAGATCAAGGCCGACGTCACCGGCCTGCCGGTCAGGGTCCCGACCAGCGTCGAGACCACCGCCACCGGCGCCGCCATCCTGGCCGCCGTCGGCGCGGGCGTCCACGCGAGCGTGCCCGAGGCGGTGTCGGCGTTCGTGGACTACCAGCCCGACGAGCACGTTCCCGACCCCGAGCGCCGCCAGCGCTACACCGAGGCCTACCACCGCTACCGCGAGGTCTACTTCGCCCTCAAGCCGGTCTTCGAGGCCGGCGCGTCCTGACCCCTGTCCGGGGAGATGAACAGCTCGACCCGGTTGCGGCCGTTCCCCTTGGCGGCGTACAGCGCCCGGTCGGCGGCGCGGATGAGGGTGTCGCCGTCGGCCGCGTCGTCGGGGACGGCGGCGATGCCGAAGCTGGCCGTCACCGGCTGGCTGATCTCCGAAAGGCCGAGGCCGGCGACCGCCGCCCTGACCTTCTCGGCGACAATCACCGCCTCGTCGCGCCCGGTGTCCGGCAGCAGGAGAAGGAACTCCTCGCCGCCGTAGCGGCCGACGAAGTCGCTCTCTCGTAGCGACGAGCGGAGCACGGTGGCCACGGCGGCGAGGACCTCGTCGCCGCGGCTGTGCCCGTAGGCGTCGTTGATCCGCTTGAAGTGGTCCAGGTCGAGCAGCGCCGCCGACAGCGGCGAGAGGTTGCGTCCCGCCTGGGCCACCATGCGCTTGATGGTGTCCTGGACCGCCCGGTTGTTGGGCAGCCCGGTGAGCGCGTCGGTGGCGGCGCGGATCTCCGCGATGGCCAGGTTGCGCAGGTTGGCCAGCACCGGAGCGGCCTGGGTGACGGACTCCCGGATGCGCCGCTGGGCGTCGTCGGCCGGCGGGTCGGGGTGGTTGACCAGGATCGACCCGATGACCTCCCCGCTGACCAGCAGCGGCTCGCAGGACACGCCGTCCGCCAGCGGCCCGCAGATCCCACAGGTCAGCAGCGGCGCCCGGTCCGGGCCGCCCCGGTAGCCGCGCCCGAACCGCACCGCCAGGCACGACCGCGGCTTGGCACCCTGAAGGGAGCCGGCCAGCGGGCACTCGCGCGCCACCGGGGTGGCGGCCTCCAGCCGGTCGGCGCTGTTGTTGCGGTTGAGGACCGTCACCTGGCTCCCGTCGATCGACCGCTCCAGGTGGTGCTTGAGGAGCTGGTGGGCCTCGGGCTCGGTCTCGCTGAGCTGCATGGTGTCGGCGAACTCGGCCTGGGACTCCTCGTACCGACGCTCCTGGCCACGGCGCCGCACCATCGCGTTGAGGGTGTGCCCGAGCTCGGCCAGCTCGTCGGCCCCGTGAACGGTGAGCTGCCCGGCAGGCTGTCCGTCGGCCACCCCGGCCGCGAACCCGGAGTAGGCCTGGACCCGGGGCACGATGTTGCGGATCAGCAGCAGCGAGATCGCCAGCCAGACCAGCGCGGCCGTGGCCGCGATGCCCAGGACCCGCAGGCGGGTGGCCCGGTAGGTCGCCTCGGCCCCCTCCTGCGACTCGCGGGCGTGCTCCACCTCGGTGGCCGCCATCCGTGCCATCAGGGTCGAGATCGGGTCGAGGGCGGCCACGACCTGGCGGGTCATCGCCGGCTCCTGGGCCTCGCCGCGGGGGTCGAGCCCGCCCCGGATCAGCCGCTTGAGGTCCCCCCAGCCCTCCGAGACCCGTTCGAGCTGGGCCAGGTCGGCGTCGGGGTCGGCGGCATAGTTCCTCTGCAGGGCCGCGATCTTCGCGTCGACCCGCGGCACGATCCGCTCCTGCAGGTCGGCCAGGAGCCGCGACCGGTCGGCGGCCTTCTCGAACAGCAGCAGCTGCAGGGCCGACGCGCCGGCGTCGTCGAGCGTGGCCTGGAGCTCGGCGATGGCCTGGGTGGTGAGGATGTTGTGGTGGTACAGCTCCTGGGTCCGGTTGTCGACCGCGCTGAGGCCGGCCACCGCCACCCCGGACACCATCACGGTGGCCGCCAGCAGCCCGGCCAGGGCCAGCATCAGTTTGGGACCAATTCGAAGCTGCACGGACACGGGCTGACAGGCCTCCCCAGGTGAGCGCTCCCTGAATCATCGGCCTCGCCGACGGCCAGTTGAGCCGTGCTGCGGGGCACTGCTGGTGTTCAGCGAGCGTCCGAAGCCTCGTCGAGGAAGGGGATGACGGCGGCGGAGAGCGCGGGGACGACGTTGATGTCGTAGTGGGTCACGCCGGGCAGGACGGCCAGGCGGTGCTGGGTCACGCCGGAGCCGTCCCAGCTGGCGTCGCGCAGGCCGCCGCCGAGCAGGTTGAAGAACTCGACCGTGTGGGAGGGCGGCAGGCCGTCGGCGTCGCCGACGACCAGCATGGTCGGCGGTCTCAGGCCGGGGATCTCTGACGACCAGTCGTAGTCGAGCTTGATGGCCTCGGTGATCTGGCCCACCAGCACGGGCCAGTCCTCGACCCGGGGCGCGACCTGCTTGTAGCCCTCGTACAGCGGGGTCGGCATCAGCTGGTCGGCGGTCTCGGGCCCCATCGCGTCCATCCCGGCGGTCATCTCCGGGTGCCAGCCCCGGCGCTTGAACACGGTCGACACCAGCACCAGACGCTCGACCACCTCGGGGTGCTGGAGCGCGGTCCGCAGGGCGACGCCCCCGCCGAGCGAGAAGCCCATGACCGCGGCCCGCTCGAGCCCGAGCTCGCCGACCAGCGCGGCGATGTCGTCGGCCATCGTCTCGAAGCGCATCGGCCGGTCGGCGGCCGGGGAGCGGCCATGCGACTGGAGGTCGACCCCGACGACCCGCCGCCCGGCGGCCAGGAGCTCGATGTTGGGGCCGAACATCTCGAGCGACCCGAAGCCACCGTGGAGCAGGATCAGCGGCCGGCCCTCCCCGAAGACCTCGTAGCCGAGCTCGATCCCGTTGACCTTGGCGATCACGATGGCTCCGATCCCTCCGGGGCGGCGTGCCGCTCGTGCCAGACACCGACCACCCGCTCGACGTCGAACGGGATCAGGTTGAGGGGCGGCCCGGAGGCCGCCTTCCGGTTCCCTTCGACGATCCTGGCGTTGATGTCGGCCACGATCCGCCGCACCTCGGCCTCGGAGCCGGCGCGGGCGGCGGCCTCGAGCGCCTCCTCCGCCTCCTTGCGCAGGGCCATCGTCGGCGGCAGGTAGGAGAAGCGCTCGCGCCGCAGCTTCCGCTTGACCCACCACAGCTCGTCGTGGGGCTCGTCCAGGTCGTCGATGGGCTTGCCTGCGCCGGGCAGGTTGTCGAACTCGCCCCGCTCCGTCGCGACCCGGATCTGGCGTTCGACCCAGGTCTCGAACCTGATCCCTGGGGGCTTGCGGTCGGTCATGGTCCAAGTCTACCGAGCCCGCCGCGGGCCGAGCTGAGCGGCGGCGTCACCGGGCGGGGTCGGCGACGGCGGGAAGCTCCGGCTCGAGATAGATGATGCGGGCGTTCGGCACCGCCGCCCGCAGGTCCGCCTGGGCGTGGTCGATCACCCTGGCCGCATCGTCCGCCGACAGGCTCGGGTCCAGCTCGACCTTGGCCACCACCAGCAGCTCCTCGGGCCCCAGGTGCATGGTTCGGAGCTGGATCAGCCGGGCCACCCCGGGAGTGGACGCGATCTCGCGCCGGACCGCCTCCTGCTCCTCGGGCGAGGCCGCCTCCCCGAGCAGGAGGCTGTACATCTCGACCCCGAGCACGACCGCGACCACGGCCAGCAGGGCGCCGATGGCCAGGGTGCCGAGGGCGTCATACAGCGGGTCGCCGGTGATCGCGGCCAGCCCAACGCCAACGACGGCGAAGCTGAGGCCGAGCTCGGCGGCGGTGTCCTCCAGCAGCACGACCGCCAGCTCGGGCTGCTTGGTGGTCCGGATGAACGACCACCAGCTCTGGCGACCCCGCATGGGGCTGGCCTCCCGCACCGCCGTGCGCAGCGAGAACCCCTCCAGCACCAGCGCCACGGCCAGGATGGCCAGGGCGACGGCGGGCGACTCCAGCTCGTGGGGGTGGCGCAGCTTCTGGTAGCCCTCATAGAACGAGAACAGCGCGCCGAGGGTGAACAGCACGACCGCCACCAGGAAGGCGGCGAAGTAGCGGCTGCGCCCGTGGCCGAACGGATGGTTCGGGTCGGGCCCCTTCCGGGCCAGCCGGGAGCCGAAGAGCAGCATGGCCTGGTTCCCCGAGTCGGCGACCGAGTGGAACGCCTCGGCCAGCATCGAGGACGCGCCGGTGATCATGAAGCCGACGAACTTGGCTACGGCGATGCCAAGGTTGGCCAGGAGCGCGACCACCACCGCGGTCCTGCCGCTCCCCTTGCTCCCCTCGGCCGGGGGCGACGCATCCGCCATCTCACGCTCCTTGTCCGGTCAAGGGCAATGGTAGGCCCGGGCGCTCCCCGCACCAGCGCCAGGCACGGGGAACCATCGGCGAGGGCCGGAGGTTCTCCATCTGAGCGTGCTCATGCCGCCCGGTGGGACCCGCCAACACTCCAGGAGGCTTCGCCATGAGGAAGGTGTTCGCCAGTGCGGCGTTCCTCGCCGCCCTTACCCTCGCCCTGACGGCCTGCGGTGGTGGCGACGACGAGGGATCCGGGACCGCGGCGACCGCGGCCCCGACGACCACGGCGTCCGAGGAAGCCAGCGGCGCCACCGTCGCCGTGGCCAACAGCAAGCTCGGCGACATCCTGGTCGACGCCGACGGCCGTACCCTCTACGCCTTCACCAAGGACCAGGGCGACAAGTCGGCCTGCAGCGGCCAGTGCGCCAGCAACTGGCCCGCCCTCACCGGCACCGCGACCGCCGGCGACGGCGCCCAGGCGTCCCTGCTGTCCACCGCCATGCAGACCGACGGCAACTCCCAGGTCACCTACGGCGGCAAGCTGCTCTACTACTTCGCCGGCGACACCAAGCCCGGCGACATCAACGGCCAAGGCGTCGGCAACGTCTGGTTCGCCCTCTCCGGGTCCGGCGACCTCGTCAAGACCAAGGCGTCGGGCGGCGCCTACCCCTGATCCCGGGCGGGCCACGCACCTGGGGTGGCCTATGGTGGTGCACATGGCCACCTGGGACGACGTGCACCGACTGGTGACCGGGTTGCCGCAGACGGTCGAGGGAGCTTCGCGGGAGGGCCGCCTCGACTGGAGCGTCAAGGGCAAGACGTTCGCCTGGGAGCGCCCACTGCGGCGGGGCGACATCGAGGCGCTCGGCGACGCCGCTCCCGAGGGGCCGATCCTGGCCGCGCGGGTGCCCGACCTCGGGGCCAAGGAGGCGCTGCTGGCCGACGAGGGCGACTGGTACTTCACCACGCCCCATTTCGACGGGTACCTGGCGATCCTCACGCGTCTTGACCGGATCCCGGTTCCCGAGCTCGAGGAGCTGCTGGTCGAGGCGTGGCTGAGCCGGGCGCCGAAGCGTCTCGCCGCCGAGTACCTGAACGCCGCACGGTGACGAGGGTCAGCTCTGGTCCCAGTCGAGGTCCCCGGCGACCACCAGGTCCGGTCCCAGCTGGTGGACCGTCTGGTTGAGCAGGCGCAGCCCGTCCCGCACGGTGCTGGCGCCCAGGTCCCCGACGGCGTCGGTCCCCGTGCCGAGCAGCAGGGGGGCGACGGCCACCACCAGCCGGTCGGCCAGCCGCTCCCGGAGCACCGAGGTGATGATGCGCGACCCGCCCTCGACCAGCGCGCAGTGGACGCCCAGCGACAGCAGCCGGGCCAGCCCGTCGGCGAGGTCGATGCCGTCCGCCGCCTCCTTGACGACCTCCACCTTGACCCCGCGCTGGCGCAGCGCCGCCCGGCGGCCGGGGTCGGACCGTTGGGAGGTGAGGACGATGGTGACCGCGTCGGGACCGAACACCTGGGCGTCCGCCGGCACCCGGAGGGTGGAGTCGACCACCACCCGGATCGGCGAGGCGCCGGGCAGCATCCGCACCGTGAGCAGCGGGTCGTCGGCCAGCACGGTGCCGGCTCCGACCACCACCGCGTCGCAGGCGGCCCGGAGCGCGTGGGAGACGCGGCGCTCCTGGGTGCCGCTGATCCACTTGGAGTCGCCGGCGCTGGTGGCGATCCGGCCGTCGAGCGTCTGGGCGTACTTGAGCACGACATAGGGCCGGCCGGCCCGGGGGCCGACCTCGCCCAGCAGCACGGTGGCGTCCAGCGCCTTCCCGTCGCCGTTGGGGAAGCCGTCCCCGGTCAGGGGCTCGCCGCCCGGGGACCGGTGGCCGAGCCGCTGCGCCTTGGTCTGCACATAGCCGCGGTTGCGGAGGTGGGGCGAGGTCGGCAGCGACACCAGGCTGTCGACCAGGACGCCGTCCCGGTCAAGCGCGCTCGCCTTGGCCGGGTTGTTGGTGAGCAGGCGAGAGCTCCGGACCCCGGCCGCCTGGAGGACCTGCACGGCCTCGCGGTAGTCGCGGCCGTCGACCGGCAGGCCGAGGCGGCGGTTGGCGTCGACGGTGTCGTGGCCCTCGTCCTGCAGCATGTAGGCCTTGAGCTTCGACACCAGCCCGACGCCCCGGCCCTCGTGGCCGGCGGCGTACAGCAGCACCCCCCGGCCCTCGGCGACGATCCGCCGCATGGCCTGGCGGAGCTGGGGGCCGCAGTCGCAGCGAAGCGACCCGAACGCGTCGCCGGTGAGGCAGGCCGAGTGGAGGCGGACAAGGAGGTCGTGGCCGTCCCCGATCTCTCCGTAGGCGAACAGCAGGTACACCTCGCCCGAGGTGCCCTCGAAGACCCGGAGGTCGAACTCCCCGGCCCAGGTCGGCAGGATGAGGCGGGCGACCTCCGCGGGCGGCACCATAGGCGCCGAATAGTACGCGAAGAGACCGACAAACAGGTCCGATGCTTCCTTCTGGGCGCCGGTTGGCCCGGACGGGCGGGGGTAGGTGGCTGCCATGAAGGCTCGCGCGGTCCACTTCGTGGCCCCTCGACAGGTCGAGCTGCGTGAGGTCGACCTTCCTGGCCTGTCCGAGGGCTCCATCCTGGTGGCCACGGAGTGGTCGGGGATCTCCAGTGGGACCGAGCTGCTTGCCTACCGGGGCGAGATCGACCCGGATCTGCCCCTTGACGAGACCCTTGGCGCCCTGGCCGGCACGTTCGCCTACCCGTTCCGCTACGGCTACAGCGCCGTCGGCCGCGTCCTCCAGCCGGCCGGTCCCTTCTCCGACGGCCAGCGCGTGTTCGCCTTCCACCCGCACCAGGACCGGTTCGTCGTCGACGCCCGCGACGCCGTCGCGGTCGACGACCTGGACCCGCGGGCCGCCACTCTGTACCCGATGGTCGAGACCGCCCTCCAGGTCTGCCTGGACGCCGCGCCCCGGCTGGGGGAGACGGCCGTTGTCGTGGGCCTTGGCGCGGTCGGCGTCCTGGCGGCGGCGCT
>DATENJ010000523.1:0-4556 GCA_035275125.1 Actinomycetes bacterium
GCGCGACTCCTACGAGCTGGGCAAGCGGCTCGGCGACAAGCGCTACATCGAGGTGGCGATCAACCTCGCCGAGGTGCTGCAGCTGCAGGGCCGCGGCGAGGAGGCCCTCCGGTTCACCGAGGAGGTCGAGGCCCTGGCAGAGCCCGACACCCCAGAGCAGTTCCTGTGGCGCAAGGCCAGGGCCAGGGTGCTGGCGGCACGTGGCGAGGTCGAGGAGGCCGAGCGGCTGGCCCGGGAGGCGGTGGCGCTGGCCGAGCGCACCGACCACCTGGAGGCGCACGCCGACGCGCTGCTGGCCCTGGCCGAAGTGCTGCGCCGGGCGGGACGGGCGGCCGAGGCGACCGCCGACCTCGGGGACGCCCTCGCCATGGCCCGCCAGAAGGGCAACCCGATCCTGGCCCGCAGCGCCGAGGAGGCACTGGGGACACCGCCGTGAGCGTCCCGGCGGTGGAACAGGCACTTCTGCAATCGGCTGGGGCCGCAGCGGGGATGATCCGCCGGAGGGAGATCGGTTCCCGCGAGCTGACCGAGCTGGTGCTGGGCCGGGTCGATGCTGTCAACGCGAAGCTGAACGCGGTCGTGGAGCTGCGCCGCGAGGCCGCGTTGCGGGAGGCGGCGGCCGCCGACGAGGCCATCGCGCGCCGCGAGCGGGCCGGGGTGCTGCACGGCGTGCCGATGACGGTCAAGGAGGCGTTCAACGTCGCCGGGCTCCACACCACCTGGGGCGATCCGACGTTTCAGGAGTTCGTCGCCGACCGGGACGCCACGGTGGTCGCACGACTGAGACAGGCCGGCGCCGTCATCATCGGAAAGACCAATGTGGCGTTCATGCTGGGGGACTTCGCCCAGACCGGCAACGAACTGTACGGGGTCACGAGCAATCCCTGGGATCTCACGCGCACACCCGGCGGTTCCTCCGGCGGCGCGGCGGCGGCCGTCGCCGCCGGGATGACCTACCTGGAGTACGGCTCGGATCTGGTGGGCTCGATCCGGATCCCGGCGAGCTTCTGTGGCGTGTACGGGTTGAAGCCCAGCGTCGGGATCGTCCCGCTCACCGGCTTCCAGCCCCCCGGTCCGCCCGCGCCGCCGAGCGAGATGACCTACCTCTCGGCGGTCGGCCCGCTCGCCCGCACGGCCGGTGACCTGCGCATCGCGCTTGGTGCCACCGCCGGACCCGAGGACCCGGCAGCCAAGGCGTTCAGCTGGGCACTGGCCGCACCCCGGCACCGGCGACTGGCCGAGTTCCGGGTCGGTGTCGTGCTCGACGATCGCCACGCGCCGGTCAGCGGCGAGGTCGGCTCGGTACTGTCCGACACGTTGGCTGCGCTCGCCCGCGCCGGAGCCACGGTCGTGGAAGGCTGGCCCGCGGGCATCGATCCCGGACAAAGCGCCGAGTCGTTCGGGTTCCACGTCGGGTTGTTCTTCGCCTTCGCACAACCCGGTGAGGACATCCCGCCGCTGGCGGCGGTCATCGACCAGGAGCGCCGGCGGATGGCGGCCCGCGCCGCCTGGTCGGACTACTTCGAGAACGTGGACGTGTTCTTGTGCCCGACGAACTTCACGGCAGCGTTCCCGCACGACACCCGGCCCTTCGACGAGCGCACGATCGCCACTCCCGAGGGTGATCGGCCCTATCGCGACCAGCCGTTCTGGATCGCGCACGCGTCGCTGGCGGGCCTGCCCGCCGTCGTCGCACCCGTGGGGCACACATCAGGTGGTCTCCCCGTCGGCGTGCAGATCGTGGGTCCGCTGTACGAGGACGACACCGCGATCACCTTCGCCGAGCTGCTCGCCGACGCCGTCGGAGGGTTTCAGCCACCGGCCATCCAAGGCACGCCGAGGACATGAGCGAACGCGACCCGATCGGCTGGGCGGTCAGCTACGCGTTGAGGCGGTCGGGGTCCACCTGTTCCAGGTGACAGCGAACAGCGGCCACTGGCCGTCGACACCCTTGAGCACATGCACGCCGCGGTCCTGCAAGACGATATCCGACCCCGACAGCAGGTCCCGTACTGCGCGGGAGATCACCACCTCGCCTGCGCCTGCCTGGCCCATCACCCGGGCAGCGATGTGCACCGTGAGGCCGCCGATGTCGTCGTGGCGAAGCTCGATCTCCCCAGTGTGGAGCCCAATCCTGACGGCTGCCCCGATGTCCTGGAGCGCGGCGCGCAGGTCGAGCGCGCACTGGATCGCGCGGCCGGGACCGTCGAAGGTGGCCATGATCCCGTCACCCGTCAGCTTGACCAGCCGCCCCTCAAACCGCTCCACGCTCCGCCGCGACAGCTCGTCATGGGCTTCGAGCCGCTCACGCCACCGCTGGTCACCCAGGCGGCTGGCGAGCGTGGTGGAACCGACGATGTCGGTGAACAGCACGGTGGCCATTACCCGGTCCGCGCGCCCGCCGCGACGCTCGCCGGTCATGAACTCTTCGATCCGACCCACGAGCTCGTCCCCACCCTGATGCACCAGCGACAGGTCGGTGCCATCCAGCTCAACCAGCCGGGCCTCCGCGATGTGCTCGGCGAGGTAGCGGCCCTGTTCGAGTGGCACCAGCGCGAGCTCCTTGCGATGCAGCACCAGAGTCGGCACGTGGATCGATCGCAACACCTCCCGGGCGTCCATGTCGAACAGCGCCCGCAGGTACGCCTCCACCGCGCCCGGGCTGGCCATTGATCGCTGGAGCCTGGCGTGCCAGCGGCGGTAGCGCTCATCAGCGGCCCGGCTGGGGACCGCGATCCACACCAGGGCCTCGGTGCCCCACCGCTCGGTGACCTGCTCGATGAGTTGATCAGCGACCTCGCGGGGTGTGCCGAAGGGATGGTCGGCGGCCCACAGGAACCTCGCCGCGGTATTCGCCAGGATCAGTCCTGCGGTTCGTTCTGGCTTGGTCGCCGCGAACACCATGCCCATGGGTCCGGCGTCAAAGACCGCCATCACGGTCGCGACCTCGGAACCCACGGTGTCCATGACCGCGACCAGTTCTTCGACATAGGACTCCCACGGAGGGAGGGCCTGGATTGTGACTGGGTCAGAGGCGCCGGTCCCACGGCGATCGAACCGGATCACCCGAGCAAACGAAGCCAGCCGCATGAGCAGGCGCGCCATGGTCGCGTCTTCCCATTCGACGTCACTATTGCTGAAGCTGCCGGTGGTAAGCACCAGGTCTCTTGGCCCATCGCCCAGGACCTGGTAGGCGATCCGCTCGCTCCTCAGCCGTGCATAGCGTGTCTCGGGCAGCATCGTGCCAAGGGTATCGCATCAGGCGAATACCCTGGACAAGCTGAACCCGGAAGAACAGGATACGGTTCCTTGGCTGGACGTCCCATAAAGCCGCCTCCTGAGGCGGCAGGGGGTGTGTCGGGATGCGTCGAGCACTAGTCGTCATTGCCCTGGCCCTGACCATGCTGGTGGCGGCCGCCTGTCCGGTGATCGCCACGGTTGCCCAGCCGTTACCGACCGACCGGACCGATCGGGTCGATTTCAACGGTGACGGCTTCGACGACCTGGCCATCGGTGTCCCCACCGAAGGGGTGGCTGGAGCGGCCCTGGCCGGTGCCGTCAACATCCTCTATGGCGGAGCCGGCGGCCTGACCGGGACCAACCAGCTGCTCACCCAGGGCAACCCCGAGCCGGTCGACCTGTTCGGCTTCGCGGTCGCCAAGGGAGACTTCAACGCCGACGGCTTCACCGATCTCGCGGTGGGTGCACCAAGCGAAGACGTGGGGACGGCCGGCCTGGCTGGCGCAGTCAATGTCTTCTACGGCTCGGCCGGCGGCCTGCCAGCCACCAGCCAGGTCCGCCTCCAGGGCAACCCGGAGACCAGCGACCGGTTCGGCTCCGCACTTGACGCCGGCTTGTTCAACGACGACGACGTCCTGGACCTGGCCGTCGGCGCCCCAGGAGAAACCGTCGGTGGCCGGCCCGACGCCGGGGCGGTCAGTGTGTTCTACGGCTCGACCGGAGGGCTGCCGGCCACCAGCCAGGTCTTGCTACAGGGCAACCCGGAGCAAGGTGACAGCTTCGGAGCGGCGCTGGTGGCAGGGTTCTTCAACGCCGACGAGGGCGACCTGGCCGTTGGCGCTCCCGGCGAGGATGTCGGCAGCGCCGGCGGCGCCGGGGCGGTCAGCGTGTTCTCCGGCACACCAGGCGGGCTCCCGACCAGCAGCCGGGTACTCCTGCAGGCCAATCCCGAGGTCGGCGACCAGTTCGGGTTGGCGCTGGCCGCCGGGTTCTTCAGCGGCAGCAACTTCGACGACCTTGCCGTCGGGGCTCCGTCCGAGACCGTTGGGAGCAAGGCTGACGCTGGCGCGGTCAGCGTGTTCCTCGGGTCGGCCAGTCAGCTGTCGGGAGCCGCCGCCCAGACCCTGGTCCAGGGTCCGGGGGTTGGCGGCGCCGCCGAGGCAGGCGACCAGTTCGGGTTGGCGCTAGCAGCCGGCTTCTTCGACGCTGGCCCTTCGGATCTGGCTATCGGCGCCCCATTTGAGGACCTCGGCGGCGCCACCGACGCCGGGGCCGTCAACGTCGTGTACGGCTCCAACACGGGGCTGGTGGGTCGC
>DATENJ010000524.1:0-6623 GCA_035275125.1 Actinomycetes bacterium
GGCGACGGTCAGCTCAAGGGTCAGCTCGGCGGCCGCGTCCACCGGGTCGGGGGCGCTCTCGTCCCAGGCGGCCAGCACCATCGCCAGGGCGTCGGCCTCGCGCAGGGCCCCCAGCCCCTGGGCGGCCAGGCCGCCGCCGGGGCCGGCCGACAGCCCGGCGACGTCCACGAACCGGGCCTGGACGTTCACCCGCTTGCGGGAATGCTCCAGCTCGGACAGCACGTCCACCCGGGGGTCAGGTACGGGCACGGCGGCCACGCTGGCCTTGCCGGCCGCCCCCCCGGCGGGCACGCCCGCCCGGGTCAGCGCGTTGAAGAGGGTTGTCTTGCCGCTCTGGGGCAGCCCGACGATGCCGACATCTCTCATGGGAAAAGCCTATCGCTTCGGAGTTCATCCGCGATCCCGCGCAGCCGATAGAGAGAGCATGCAGACGGCGATCACACGGACCAGCGGACCCGGGCGGGTCCTGCTGGTCGACGACCATCCGGCGGTCCGGCGGGTCCTGCGCTCGCTGCTCGAGGAGGTGGGCGGCTGGCAGGTGGTCGGCGAGGCCGACTCCGGCGAGGCCGCCATCCCGCTGGTCGAGCAGCTCGCCCCGGACGTGGTGCTGATGGACTGCCGCATGCCCGGCGCCGGCGGGGTGGCCGCGACCAGGGAGATCGTGAACCGCTGGCCGGAGGTGGCGGTGGTCGCCCACACCGCCTACGCCGACGAGACCTACGTGCGCGAGATGGTGGCCGCGGGAGCACGTGGCTATGTCCTCAAGGGCGACGTGCCCGCGGCCGTGCTGGAGGCGCTGTCGGCAGCCCGGCAGGGCCAGGCCCGGCTGTCGGCCGCGGTCACCGGCCCGGTCATGGAGGACCTGCGCGAGCTGTACGAGGCCGCGGTCAGCCGCTCCAAGGAACTGGAGGCGGAGAACGCCGACCTCAGCTCAACGGTGGCCCGGCTGGAGGAGGTCGACCGCCTCAAGGACGAGTTCCTGGCCATGGTCAGCCACGAGCTGCGGACCCCGATCACGGTCGTCCTCGGCATGGCCCAGACGCTGGTCGGGCGGCCCGACATGGCCGCGACCGCCGACGGCCAGGAGATCCTCCAGCGGGTCGTCCGGCAGGGCAAGCGCCTGCGCGACATGGTCGAGCAGCTCCTCCAGGCGAGCGCGTTCGTGGCCAACCGCAGCCCGGTGCTGCGGGCCGAGGAGGTCCGAGCCGCCGACGTGGTCGCCGAGGTGGTCCACGACTGGCGGCTGGCCGAGCCCGACCGACGGGTCGAGCTGCAGCTGCCCGAGCAGCCCCGCTCGCTCCACGGCGACGCCGAGGCGCTGCGGATGGTGGTCGGCAACCTGGTCGACAACGCCGGCAAGCACGCCCCGCCCGGCACCCCGATCCGCGTCCTGGTCAGCCAGCCGCCGGGCCTGACCCGGATCGAGGTGCTCGACCAGGGCCATGGGGTGGCGGCGATCGACCGTGAGCGCATCTTCGCCCCCTTCACCCAGCTCGACGCCTCGACCACCCGGCGGGTCGGCGGGGTCGGCCTCGGGCTGTTCCTGGTCGACCGGCTGGTCAGGGGCATGGGCGGGCAGGTCTGGGTGGAGGACAACCAGGGCGGCGGCGCCCGCTTCGTGGTCGAGTTGCCGGACCTGGCCCCGGTATAGGGTCGCCGGTGGCCGGGAACCACCCGGCAGCCGGAGGCGTCCAAACAGCATGTTCCGCACGAAGCTCCCACAGGCCCTGACCGGCCTGCTCCTGACCGGCCTGCTGGTGGCCGCCTGCGCCGAGCCCGAGGCCGACGACGCCGGGGCCGGCCAGGGCGCCGCCACCACCGTGCCCACCACCCAGCCCGCCGGCCCGCCGACGACCACCGAGGCCCCGCCGGCCGGCGAGCTCACTGTCAGCGGCACGGTCGCCGAGGGGGTCGAGCCCAACTGCCTGCTCCTGGACGCCGAGGGCGGGCAGCGCTACCTGCTGGTCGGAGGCGACCGAGCCGAGCTGCGGGCCGGGTCCCGGGTGGCGGTGACCGGCCGGGTCGACCGGGGCCTGCTCAGCACCTGCCAGCAGGGCGAACCGCTGGTAGTGTCGGCGGTCGAGCCCGCCCCCTAAGCGCCCGCACCCGGGAGGAACGGCCGTGTCCGACCCCGCGCAGGAGCCGGCGCGCCACGAGCGGTCGCCGGTCGACCTGCTGCGCCTGACCGTGGCCGCGCTCGCGTTCCTGCTCTGCCTGGCGCTGGCCGTCGGGGCCGAGAACACCATGGTGGGGGTCGAGGCCGACCTGCTCCAGGCGGTCGACCGGGTGCCGTCGGCGCTGGCCGTCTTCCTCGTCGAGCTGGTGCAGCTCGTGGCCCTGGCGGCCCCGCTGGTGCTGGTCGCGGTGGCCCTTGTCCTGCGCCGGTTCCGCCTGGCCGTGCTGCTGGTCGCCGTCCCCCTGGCCGCCGCGGTCCTCGAGGGGGTGCTGGCCGGGCGGCTCGACCGCCTCCGGCCGCAACTCCTGCAACGGGCCCTGGCCGGGGAGTCCCTGGTCGCCGGGCCGGCCTTCCCTAGCAGCGCCTGGATCTGCGGGGCGGCCGCCGCCGCCGTCCTGGCCAGCCCCTGGCTGACCCGCGAGTGGCGGCGGGGCGCCTGGTCGCTGGTCGCCGTCTTCGCCGTCACCCGGATGGTGACCGGCCCCGAGGTGCCGCTGGACGTGATCGCCGCGATCGCCCTTGGCGCCATGGTCGGGTCGGCGGCGCTGCTGCTGGTCGGCCGGCCGAGCCTGCGACCGGACAGGTCCCAGCTGGCGGGCGCGCTCGCCCGCGCCGGCCTGGGGGTGGCGTCGCTGACCCGCGCCGGCGTGGACGCCCGCGGCTCCACCCCGTACTTCGCCCGGCTCGCCGACGGCCGCCAGCTGTTCGTCAAGGCGCTCGGGCAGGACGAGCGCGACGCCGACCTCCTGTTCCGCGCCTGGCGGCGGCTGCGGCTCCAGAACGTCGGCGACGACGTGCCGTACTCCACCCTGCGGCGGGCCGTCGAGCACGAGGCGCTGGTGTCGCTCAAGGCGACCGACGCCGGGGTGCGCACGCCCCATCTGGTCACGGTCGTCGCGGTCGGGGAGCTGGCCATGGTGCTGGCCTACGACGCCGTCGACGGCCGCTCGCTCGACGAGGTGGACGCCGGCGAGATCGACGACGACGTGCTGAAGGGGGTCTGGCGGCAGGTCGCCCGGCTCCGGCAGGAGCGGATCGCCCACCGGGACCTGCGCCTGGCGAACGTGTTCCTCGACCCCGACGGCCGCAGCTGGCTGATCGACTTCGGCTTCGCCGAACTGGCCGCCACCGACGCCATGCTGGACGAAGACGCCGCCGAGCTGCTGTCCTCCACCTACACCAAGGTCGGGGCCGAGCGGGCGGTGGCCGCGGCGGTGGAAGCGCTGGGCCCCGGCGCGGTGGCGGACGCGCTGCGCTACATCCAGCCGGCCGCCCTGAGCACGGCCACCCGCAAGGCCGTCAACGCCCTCCCCGGGAAGGGCAAGCCGCTCCAGGCGGAGATCCTGCGGGCCACCGGCAGCCCCGAGCCGCGCTATGTCCAGGTGGAGCGGGTCAGCGCCCGGCGGGTCGCGATCTGGCTGCTCACCGGGGTCGCCGTCTACATCCTGATCCATCAGCTCTCCGACGTCAGCCTCCTGGCCCAGCGGATCCGGGGCGCCGACTGGCGCTGGCTGCCGGCGATCGTGGTCATGTCGGTGCTCAGCTACGTCGCGGCCACCATGAGCGCGATCGGCTCGGTCCCCGACCGGCTGCCGCCCTGGCCGACGTTCGTGGCCCAGGTCGCCGCGTCGTTCGTGAACTGGGTCACGCCGGCCAAGGTCGGCGGCCTCGCCCTTGGTGCCCGCTTCATGGAGCGCCAGGGCGTCCACGCCGCGGTGGCGGTCACCGGGGCCGGGATCAACGCGGGCGCCGGCGCGGTCATGCACGCGGCCCTCCTCGGCATCTTCGTGGTGGCGGTGGGGGCCAGGGGCCTTGACGGTGTCCACTCCCCGTCACCCCGGACCCTGCTCCTGGTCGGGCTCGGCATCCTGGGCGTCTCCGGCCTGGTGGCCGCCGTCCCGGCCGGGCGCCGGCTGGTCTACCAGCAGGTGGTCCCGAGCCTCGGGCGGGCCGTCCGCGGGATCCGGGAGCTGGCCGGCCACCCCGGCAAGCTCGCACTGCTGTTCGGCGGGTCGGCCCTGGTCACCCTCTGCCTCGGCCTCTGCCTGGCCTACTGCATCGAGGCGTTCGGGGGCGGCCTGGCCCTGCCCGCGATCCTCGCCGCCTACCTGGTGGGCGCGGCCATCGCCCAGGTCGCCCCCACCCCGGGAGGGATCGGCGCGGTCGAGGCGGCCCTGATCGCCGGCCTGACCGCCGCCGGCCTCGACAAGGAGACGGCGGTGCCAGCGGTGTTCCTGTTCCGGCTGGTCACCTTCTGGCTCCCGATCCTGCCCGGCTGGCTGGCGTTCACCTGGCTCCAGCGCACCGACCAGATCTGAGCGGTTGGCCGGACTGGCGGGCATTCGTCCTCGGCAGCCCTGCCTAGTCCGCCGTCCAGCTTGAGTCGGCAACACCCTCGAACTCGTCCCCCACCTATGGTAGGTGCCTGGTCCGCGTGGCTAACTGGCCCTACGGGAGCGCCGGTTGGACGCCTCCGAGGGACGCCAGGAGGCGAGCGGCATGCAGGGGTCGGTCGGGACGAGGCGGACAGGCGGCCGAGGGCTGCCCGCGGCCGCTCCGGGGAGCGCCAGCGCCGTGCTGGGAGGCGGTTCGGTGCTGCGGGCGGCCGACGTCGACGTTGGCCAGGCCCGCGAACGGCGCCGCCAGCGTCGCCTGACCCGGCTGGCCGTCGTCCTCTGGGTCACCACCCTGACCGCCTGGTGGCGGGTCCTGACGGGAGGGTCACTCAACCCGCTCGACGGCCTGCGGCTGGGGCCCGACGCCATGCTGTGGCTCCCGGCGGTGCTGATCGTCGCGCTCATCGCCGTGGTCATGGTCCTGCCGATGCTCGGCCAGGGCCGCTCGCCCCACCTCACCTACCGGCCCGAGCAGATCGAGATCGGGCTCGACGACGTCAAGGGCCTCGGCCCGCTGCGGGACGAGGTCACCAAGACCCTGAACCTGTTCCTCGGCTACGCCACCTTCAAGGACCGGCTCGGCGGCAACCCGCGGCGGGGCATCCTGTTCGAGGGCAAGCCCGGCACCGGCAAGACCCACATGGCCAAGGCGATGGCCCGCCACGCCGGGGTGCCGTTCCTGTTCGTGTCCGCGACCAGCTTCCAGTCGATGTGGTACGGCATGACCGCCCGCAAGATCCGGGCCTTCTTCAAGGCGCTGCGCAAGGCGGCCCGCCAGGAGGGCGGGGCGATCGGCTTCATCGAGGAGATCGACGCCATCGGCGGCCGCCGGGGCGGCCTCGACGGCGGCGGCGACGGCCCGGTCTCGGCCGGCACCGGCGGGGTCGTCAACGAGCTCCTGGTCCAGCTGCAGAGCTTCGACACCCCGCCCCTCGGGGAGCGGATGGCGGGCCGGGTGATCGACTGGGTCAACGGCTGGCTGCCGGTCTCGGCCCAGTTCGCCAAGCGCCCTCCGCGCTACAACAACATCCTGGTCATCGCGGCCACCAACCGGGCCGACGCGCTCGACCCGGCCCTGCTGCGGCCCGGCCGCTTCGACCGCCGGCTCTACTTCGACCTGCCCAACGCCGGCGGGCGGCGCGAGCTGATCGACTACTTCCTGGCCACCAAGGCCCACCACCCGGAGCTGGACACCGACGACATGCGGACCGAGCTGGCCCGCATCACCTTCGGCTACTCCCCGGTGATGATCGAGCACCTGCTCGACGAGTCGCTCATCTGGGCGCTGCGGGCGGGCCATGACGGCATGCGCTGGAACGACATCAGCCAGGCCAAGCTGTCGGAGGAGATCGGGCTCAAGCAGCCGGTCGCCTACACCCCACTGGAGAAGGAGATGGTGGCCACCCACGAGGCCGGCCACGCCGTGGCCGCCTACCTCTCCGGGGTCGGCCGCCGGCTCGAGGTCCTCTCGATCGTCAAGCGCAAGGACGCCCTTGGGCTGCTGGCCCACAACGACGCCGAGGAGCGCTGGACCCGCACCCGCACCGAGCTGCTGGCCTTCCTGCGGATCGCGTGTGCCGGCATGGCCGCCGAGGAGCTGTGGTTCGGCGAGTCGACCACCGGCCCGGGCGGCGATCTGGTCCACGCCACCGGCATCGCCGCCCAGATGGTGGGGGCGCTGGGCATGACCGACACGCTGGTCTCGTTCATGGCCATGGAGGAAGGCCTGAACGAGCGCAACGTGGTCGCCAAGGTGCTGTCCGACCCGGACGGCCGGGCCCGCACCGACCGGCTGCTCAAAGAGGCCAAGCTGGCCGTCAAGGAGCAGCTGGACGTGCACCGGCCCCTGGTCGAGGCGCTGCGGGACGCCCTGCTGGAGCGCGAGGAGCTGATCGGCGCCGAGATCCTGGAGGTCCTCACCGAGGCCGAGGCCGGCCTGGCCGCGCCCCTGCCCGCCCGAGGCGCCCCCAGCCTGCTCGCCCGCCGTCCGGCCCCGCCCGCCGCGCTGGCCGATCCGGGCCAGGCCGGGTAGGTTCACCTTTGGAGGTGAG
>DATENJ010000525.1:0-5387 GCA_035275125.1 Actinomycetes bacterium
GGTCCGGCCCGTGCAGGCCGGCGGGGCGGGCAGCGCCTTGACCGTCGGGTCGGGCCCTGTTCCCGGGTCGGGAACGGGGACCTGGTCGGGCGCCCGGTCGCCGCTGCACGCGGCGACGGCCAGTACCATCGCCGCCGTGGGAATCACCTGCCGAAGTCCGAACCGCATGCGCGGCATGCCGTGCTCCCCCCCGAGTTCGCAACTGTCAGGACGTCCAGGATGACCGACCGTCTCCTTATTGTCGCCTGGCACAACGTCGAGCGTACGTGGAACTATCCCGCAGCCCCGGGGGCGGGCGCGGCCGGCTTCGAGCACCAGCTACGTCGGCTGCAGCGGCTTGCGACGATTGTCCCGCTTGCGCCGTCGTTACGCCAGTTGACCACCGGTCAGCCCCTGCCCCCGCGGGCCGTCGCCCTCACCTTCGACGACGGCTACCGCGACAACCTCGAGGTCGGGGCCCCGGTGCTGGAGCGCCTCGGCCTGCCGGCGACCTTCTTCCTGGTCCCCGGGATCCTGGACGGCACGGTCAGTCCGTGGTGGGAGACGGTCGCCTGGGCGCTGCAGCGCACCCCAAGGGCCGCGGTCGACTTCCAGGGCCAGACGCTGGCGACCCGCGGCCGAGCCGCCCGGCGGACCCTCGAGGTGCTGACCGAGCGGCTCAAGGAGCAGGACCAGCTGGCCCGGGGGCGGGCCGTGGCCGAGCTGCTTGAGCGGCTGGAGCCACAGGGCGAGCCCGGCCACCGCCGGCTGTTCCTGGACTGGGACGGGGCCAGGGACCTGCTGCGGCGGGGCTTCGAGGTCGGGGCCCACTCGACGGACCACGCCATCCTGGCCCGCGAGTCGCCGGCGGCCCAGCTCACCGACCTGGTCGAGTCCCGCCGCCGGCTCGAGGTCGAGCTTGACGTGGCCGTCGAGGTGCTCGCCTACCCCAACGGCAGCCGGGCCGACTACGACGCCGCCACCGTCGACGCCGCCCGGCGGGCCGGCTACAGCCACGCCCTGACCGCCCGCTCCGGCTGGAACTCCCGGGCCACACCCCTGTTCGAGATCCGGCGGGTCGTGCTCGAGCCCCACCGAGGCTTCGCCGACATCGGCGCCCAGCGGGTAGCCCGCAAAGCGGCCGCGGTCACGCGGATCGTGGTGCCACACATCGGGCGGCCGCGAAACGGTCACCAGCCGCCGACCGGCAGGATCACCGCGCCAGCGGCCGACAGGGAGCGGGCGGCGACCACCAAGCTCACCGGGCCGCCGGCCGGCGGGGAGCCGACCTCGACCTCCCGGATCAGCGCGCCGACCGGGCGGGTCGAGGTGGTGGGGATGGACGAGCTTGCCGGGGAGTGGACGGCCTTGGCGGCCACCGGCGGGAACCCGTTCGGGAGCTATGAGTGGGCGTCGTGCTGGTGGCGTCACCATGGTGGGGAACGGCGGCCGCTGGTCACTGCGGGGCGCTCGGCTGACGGGCGGCTGGTGGCTGTGCTGCCGCTGTATCTGTGGGCGAACTGGCCTCTGCGGGTGCTGCGCTTCATTGGCCACGGCGCTGGCGACCAGCTGGGGCCGGTGCACGCCCCTGGTGACCGGGAGGCGGCCGCCGTGCTGGCCCGCCAGGCGCTGGCCGCCCTCGGCTGGGACGTGTTCGTGGGCGAGCAGCTCCCGGCCCGGGCCCTCTGGAGCGACCGGCTCGGAGCGCGGGTCATCCGCCGCGAGGGCAGCCCCGTGCTGGCCGCCCCCGACGGCGGCTGGCCCGCGTACCTGGCCGGGCGCAGCGCCAACTTCCGCCAGCAGCTCGGCCGCCGGGAGCGGAACCTGGCCCGCCGCCACCAGGTCGGCCTGCGACTCGTCACGGACCCAGAGGAGCTGCCCGCGGCCATGGACACACTGTTCGCCCTGCACCGGCTGCGCTGGGGCGACGACTCGGGGTTCCTGCCCCGCGAGGCCTTCCACCGCGAGTTCGCCGCCGTCGCCCTGGCCCGCGGCTGGCTACGGCTGTGGCTGCTGGAGCTGGACGACCGGCCGGCGGCGGCCTGGTACGGCCTGCGCTTCGGCGGCGTCGAGCACTACTACCAGTCGGGCCGCGACCCAGCCTTCGACAGCCTCTCGGCCGCGTTCGTGCTGCTGGCCCACACCATCCGCTCGGCCTTCGACGACGGGGTCAGCGAGTACCGCTTCGGGCGAGGGCAGGACCCCTACAAGTACCGGTTCACCGACAAGGACCCGGGCCTCGAGACGATCGCCTCGACCAAGGGCCCGGCCGCCGGGGTGGCCCTCGGGGCCGCCGTGCGCGCCTACCCCCTCGCCAAACGGCGCATCGGCCGGCTGCGCTGGGAGCTGACCTAGCGATGGCCAGCCGGACGCGGGTCCCGACGGTGGCGCTGACGGCCACCCTCAGCTTCGGCGGGGCGATCGCGGTCGCCACCGGCGGCCTCTGGCGCGCGCTCGCCCTCGGCGCCACCACCCTTGGGCTGGGGGCGTCGCTCAGCTCGGTGGTGGTCTCGAGGCGGGCACTCCGCGGGGTGCTGTTCGTCGAGGTCCCGGTGCTCCTGCTGCTGGCCAGCAGCCTCGTCTGGCGGGTCCGGACGACCGACGACATCGCCGCCGACCCGCTGGACGCGGCTGGCCAGATCCGGGTCGGCTGCGTCGGCCTGGCCGGGCTGCTGGCCCTGACCGCGCTGGTCTGGCCGACCCGCGCCGACACCCGGGTCGGCCGCACCCCCCTGCCGTTCCGGCTCTACGGCGCCTACGTGCTGGTCGTGTTCGCCGGCGCCCCCCTGTCGGTCCAGCCACTGCTGACCGCCTACCGGGGCGTCGAGCTGGCCACCGCCGTGCTGGTGCTGCTGGCCGCCCGCCAGAGCCTCGGCGTCGCCGCCATCCCCCGGATCGGGTCGACGCTCTACTGGTTCCTGGTCGCCCTGGTCGCCGTGGTCTGGGCCGAGGTGCTGCTGGTCCCCAGCCTGGCCGTCCAGCCGCTGCTGAACGAGGCCGCCCCGGTGCCCTGGAACATCCAGGGGGTGTACCCCTCGATCGCCTCCAACGGCGTCGGCACCCTCGGGGTGACCCTCACCATCTGGTCGCTGGCCCGGGCCCGGCCCGGGGGCGGCGGCCGGCCGCTGCGACCGGTCCTGGCCTACGGCCTGGCCGCGGTCGGGGTGGTCACGCTGTTCGCCTCCCAGTACCGCACCGGCTACGGGGCCCTGGCCGTCGGCGTCGGCGTGCTCCTGGCCCTGCGCAACCGGCGCATGCTGCTGGTGGCGATCCTGCTCGGCGCCGCCGTCTGGCTGGCCTTCCTCGGCCCCGAGCTGCTCAAGCAGGCCGAGCCGTTCCTGCTCAGGGGCCAGACCACCGAGGAGGCCCGCGGGCTGACCAGCCGGGTCGAGTGGTGGGAGGCCAGCATCCCCGTGTGGCAGAAGTCGCCGCTGGTCGGCCGGGGCCTGCTCACCGGGACCCGCTTCGAGGTCCTGGCCCGCCTCGGCCTCCGCGACACCGGCGGCATCCACAGCACCTGGGTCGAGGTGCTGGTCGGCACCGGCCTGATCGGCCTCGGGCTGCTGCTGGCGTCGGTGGCGGTGAGTGTGCGGCGCGCCGTCACCCTTGCCCTGAGCCCCGGCGGGGCCGTGCTGCCGCTGCTCCTGCTGACGGTGATGCTGGTCCGCAGCGTCACCGGCAACACCTTCGAGAGCTTCCAGGGACTGGAGACCGTGACTTTCCTGTGGCTGGCCCTCTCGCTCGGCGACGCCGGGCGGGCCTGGCGCGAGGAGCCGGTATGAGACGCCAGCTGGCCGCCGACACCGGCAAGTGGCTGGGCGGGCGGATCGCCCTCGGGCTGGACGCCGCCCTGCCGAGCCGCGCCGACGGCCACCTCGGGATCCTGCTGTACCACCGGGTCGCCGCGGTGCCCGACGGGCTGGAGCGGCCGACCATGAACGTGCCCCCCGACCGCTTCGCCGGCCAGCTCGAGCACCTGCTGGCGACCGGGCACCGGTTCGTGACCGTCGGCGAGGCGGTGGCCGGCGCCCGGGCCGGCACGCCGGCGACGGGCCGGCAGGTCGTGCTCACCTTCGACGACGGGTTCCTCAACCTGCACCGCAACGTGCTCCCGGTGCTGGCCCGGCTGGGCGTGCCCGCGACCGTGTTCGTGACCACGGCCTTCCTGGACAGCACCGCGCCGTTCCCCTTCGACGACTGGGGCCGCCGCCACCGCGACCACGCCCCGCCGCTGTCCTGGCAGCCGCTCGGCTGGGCCCAGTGCCGCGAGCTCGAGCAGTCGGGGCTGGTCGAGATCGGCAGCCACACCCACACCCACCGCAACTTCAAGGGCCGGCCCGAGCTGTTCTCCGAGGACCTGGCCACCTCGCTGGCGCTGCTGGAGCGCCACCTGGGGCCGGGGCCGCGCACCTTCTCGTTCCCCTTCGGCAGCGTCCGGCGCGGCTTCGCCGGCCCGGAGCTGGTCGAGGTGGCCAGGGCGGCCGGGGTCACCTGCTCGCTGACCACCGAGATCGAGCTGGCCGACCCGCGGGCCAGCGAGTTCGGCTGGGGCCGGCTGGAGGTGGGCGAGCACGACACCGGGCCGGTCGTGGCGGCCAAGCTCAACGGCCACTACGCCTGGATGGGCGCGGCCCGCGAGGGCTTCCGGGCCGTGTTCCGGTCCTGACGGGGCCAGGGCGTATGCGCATCCTCCAGGTCCACACCCGCTACCGCTACGAGGGCGGCGAGGACGCCGTCGCCAGGGCCGAGGCGGCCCTGCTGACCCAGGCCGGCCACGAGGTCGTCCCGTACGTTGCCGAGAACCCCCAGGGCCCCGGCCCGACGGCCGCGGCCATGCTGGCCTCGCCCTGGAACCCGGCCGCGGCCCGCAAGCTCCGTTCCGCCGCCCGGCGGGCCCGGCCCGACGTGGCCCATGTCCACAACACCTGGTTCGCCCTGACCCCGTCGGTGGTCGCGGCGCTCGACGGCATCGGGGTGCCGGTGGTGGTGACGCTGCACAACTACCGGCTGCTGTGCGCCAACGCGTCGCTGTTCCGCGACGGGCGGCCGTGCGAGGACTGCGTCGGCACCCATCCCTGGCACGGGGTCCAGCACCGCTGCTACCGGGGCTCGGCCGTCAGCTCGACGGCGGTGGCGGCCACCATCTCGCTCAACCGGGCCCTCGGCACCTGGGACCGCCACGTGCGCCTGTTCCTGGCCCTCAACGACTTCGCCAGGGACCGCTTCGTCACCGGCGGGCTGCCCCCGGACCGGGTCTGGGTGAAGCCCAACTCGGTCGGCGACCCCGGCCGGCGGGCCGGCCCGCCGTCGGCCTCGCGGACGGTGCTGTTCGCCGGGCGCCTGGTGCCCGAGAAGGGCGTCGGGGTGCTGCTGGACGCCTGGCGGCGGCACGCCCCGCCCGGGCTGGA
>DATENJ010000526.1:0-2321 GCA_035275125.1 Actinomycetes bacterium
TCGGTGCGGGCGCCGATCGAGCGGTCCAGCGAGCCCGGCCCCGACCCGCGGATGAAGGCGGTCGGCTAGCCGATGGCCATGCCGGCCCGGCTGGCCGAGATCGTCGAGGAGTTCGCCGACCTCCCGGCCGAGCTGCGCCTCGAGGCGCTGCTGGACTACTCGCGGCGGGTGCCGCCGCTGCCCGAGCGCCTGGCCGGCCACCGCGAGGCGATGGAGCGGGTGCCGGAGTGCCAGACGCCGTTCTTCCTGGCCACCGAGCTGGACGATGGCGACCGGGTGACCATCCACTTCGACGCCCCGCCGGAGGCGCCGACCACCCGCGGCTTCGCCGGCATCCTGTCCGAGGGTCTCAACGGCGCCACCGCGGCCGAGGTCCTGGCCGTGCCCAACGGCTTCTACACCGCTCTCGGCCTCGACCGGGTGATCTCGCCCCTGCGCCTGCGCGGTATCTCGGCCATCCTGGGCCGGCTCAAGCGCCAGGTCGGCGTCCAGGCCGAGGCCAGGGCGGCCGGGACTACGCCGAGCCAGTGACCAGGACGAGCTTGCCGAGCTTGCCGCCGGCGGTGAAGCGGTCGTAGGCCTCCTGGGCCGCCTCCAGCGGGAATGTCGCGGCCACCGGGATGCGGAGGCGCCCGTCGGCGACCAGGGGGAGGGCCTGGTGCTCGACCCGGCGGGCGGCGTCGGCCTTCTCCTCCAGGGGGCGCGAGCGCAGGGCGGAGCCGAGCATGCGGCTCCGGCGGGCCATCAGCTTGCGCAGGTCGAGGTCGACGGTGGCCCCGGCGCCGACCCCGATGACCAGCAGGCGGCCGCCGGTGGCCAGGGCGTCGAGGTTGGCTGGGAAGTTGGGGGCGCCGACCAGCTCAAGGATCACGTCGAAGGGGCCGTGCTCGAACACCTGGGCGGGGTCGGCGACCACCGTGGCGCCGAGCTCGGCAACGGCCTGGTGATGGCCGGGGTTGCGGACGCCGGCCACCACCCGGGCCCCGACGGCGGCGCCCAGCTGGACGGCGGCGGTACCGACCCCGCCGGCGGCGCCGTGGACCAGCAGCCGGTCGCCGAGGCCGAGGCCGGCCTGGGTGAACAGGGCGTCGTGGGCGGTGGTGACGACCTCGGGGAACCCGCCGGCCTCGGGCCAGCCAAGCTCGTCGGGGACCGGGATCGCCGCCCGCTCGTGGACCACGGCCAGCTCGGCCTGCCCGCCGCCGCCGACCACGGCCATCACCCGGTCCCCCGGGCCGAAGCGGAAGACGCCCGGACCCACGGCGGCAACCTCGCCGGCCAGGTCCAGCCCGGGGATGTCGGCCGGGCTGCCCGGCGGGGCCGGGTAGGCCCCCCTGACCTGGTGCAGGTCGGCGCCGTTGATCCCGGCGGCCGCCACCCGGACCAGCAGCTCGCCCTGTCCCGGCTGCGGGTCGGGCCGCTCGGCCACCACCAGCCGCCCGTCGGAGATCGTCACCGCCCGCATGACCGGCCTACTCCTCCGGGAACGGGGGGCTCGGCACCAGCCCTGCCGGCCCCCCGCCGCCGGCCGGCCTGGGGTCGGGGCTGTACAGGGTCCGCATCCAGATGGTGAAGAGGGTCTCGAGGGCGGCCGTGCGGTCGGCGTCGGTGGCCCCGACCCGGCCGAAGGTGGCGGCCAGGTGGCGCTCGGTCATCCACACCAGGGCGGCGGCGACGTGGTCGGGGTGGGCCAGGCTGGTCCGGCCGGCGGCGGCGTCGCGGCGGATCCGGGCCGCGGTGGCGTCGACGAATCCCTGGACCAGGTTGCGGTAGACGTCCTCGACCTCGGCGTCGTGACTGGCGGCCTCGGCGATGGCCCGCAGCATGGGACCGTGGGCGGCGTACACGTCGGCCAGGCGCTCGAGCGACGCCCGGCCCTCGGCCAGCGGGTCGCCGCTGCCCCGGAGCCAGCCGGCGCTCATCTCCCACAGCTCCTCGTTGAGGTCGCTGATGAGGTGGACCAGCAGGTCCTGGCGGTCGGTGAAGTGGCGGTAGAAGGCGGTGCGGGACTGGCTGGTCGCGGCCATCAGGTCGTCGACGGTCAGCTCGCGGAACGGGCGCTCGCGCAGCAGCCGCCCGGCCGCCACCAGGATCTCCTGCTCGGAGTCCTGCCGGCGTCGCCGGCGCCGCCGGCCCTGCTCCACCTGGACGCTGCTCACCATCGCCACAATCTACCAAGGCGCGCCACCGGGACCGAAGAACCGGCACCTTGCGCGCTTGGCGTCCGAGGGTGATCGTTGTCGCATGCCTCCCATACCCGCCGCGGAGTCCCCCCAGCTGTTCGTGCTCGACGAGCCGGAGGCCGACGCGAGCCCGGCGCA
>DATENJ010000527.1:0-2244 GCA_035275125.1 Actinomycetes bacterium
CGGGCCGCCAACCTCCTGGCGCCGCCAATGCTGGCCTGGCTGGCCGCCAACGCCCTCTACTGGGCCGCCGCCGACCGCGCCGGCTTTGACTACCTGCTGGTCAGGACCCACGCCAGGTGGGACTCGGGCAACTACCTGAACATCGCCAGGCACGGCTACACCCTCGCCCACTGCGTCCCCAGGCCGACCAGCCCGTTCAGCGCCGCCGACTGGTGCGGCACGGTGGGCTGGTTCCCCCTCTATCCGCTCGGCATGCGGCTGGTAGGAGGGTTCGGTCTCACCGCCCCGTGGGCCGGCTTGCTGCTGGCCGAACTGTTCGCCCTCGGCACGCTCGGGCTGGCGTGGTGGCTGCTGGGAGCCCGTGCGAGCCCGGCCAACGTGGCCTGCCTGGCATTGGCCGCGGCGTTCCCGGGCAGCATCTACGAGCACGCCCTGTTCCCGGTGTCGCTGGCCGTCGCCGGCAGCCTGCTGTACCTGGCCCTGCTGGCCGATGGTCGCTGGACGGCCGCCGGGATCGCCGGGGCCACGTCGGCCGCCGCCTATCAGGCCGGCATCCTGCTCACCCTCGTGGCTCCTCTCTGGCTGCTGTTGGCGCACCGCCGGCTCGGGCTCGACCCGGCGGCTGCGCTCAGCCGGGCGTTCCAGACCAGCGCATTGGTCCTGGTCGGCCTGCTCGCCGTCATGGGCCTGCAGCAGGCCGAGACCGATCGCTGGGACGGGTTCCTGTTAGTCGAGGCCAAATACGGCACCGGGTTGCACAACCCAGTCACCACCGCCCTGAAGAACGCCGTCCGCCAAGCCCCACCACCGGGCGCCTCCGGCAATGCATTGGCCGGCCAGGCTGGCCCCCGCGATCAGTTCCGACTGGTCACCACTATGGCGTTCGTGGCCGTGGCCGCGACCCTCACCGCCGAAGAGTGCACGCCACTCGAGCTCGCCGTCCTTGTCTACACGGTCTTGTTCTGGCTGGCGCCGCTGGTCGCCGGCGGCCACCTGGCCCAGTACCGGATGCATGCGCTACTGACCCCTTCGGTCCTGCTACTTCGCCGCCTCCCAGCCGCCGTGATCGGGGCCTTAGCGCTGCTGTCGGTGCTGGTTGCCTGGCGGATGGCTGGTCTCTTCTACCAGTACATCCTCATCTGATCAGCCCTCCGCACCTACATCTGACCCTCATATCTCTGTCGCAGAATCGACCGTTTCTGCGACGGCGTTTCGGCATCCTCGCTGTGAGGGAGGCGGGTGTTGCGGGGTCCTGTCAGCTCAATCTTCCTCAGCCAGTGTTGGCGCACGATTGGATCGTCAGCGGCAAGGAGCAGCTTCTCGACCGGTTCGCGTCCACAGCACCGAACCTCGGGTGGAGGCAACTGAACACAATCTCGACGGGTTGACGGCGCAGGGTCTGGTCCACACAGTTGGTCCACGTTGTTGGCAAGCGGGTGTGATCCCGGGAGGGGCTGGCGTGGACGAGGCGAGGTTCGAGACGAGCTGGTCGGAGGAGCTCGCGGCGGTGTTAGCCAAGGCGGGCGCCGAGACAGCGCAGGCCTATCTGGCCGCCGGCAACACCGCGACCGAGGACGAGGTCGTGGTCGCGATCCGGTCGACGTTCTACGTGGCGTTCAAGCGACTGGACAGGACCCTGGCGCGAGGCGCGGACGGCAAGGAGTTGGCCGCGGTGCGGTGCGTGTGCACCCGGACCCAGCCAGGCGTCTGCGTGTGTAAGGGCGCTTGCACCGACCAGGACGACTGCACGGACCCACCTGACGCCGGCCCCATCGTCGCCAAGGCCTGACGAGTCGGGAGCGGCGCGCCGGCTACCCGGCCACCTACCCCTGGGTACAGCTTCACCACCATGGAATTCACGCACCCCAGTGCACTGATCTCCTCGGACGAATCCAGATCTGCTGTCACACAAACGAACGTTTTTGCAACAGCCGCCCTCCTCCGCCGCCAGGGCTGTCCAGAACTCGTGTCCGAAATCAACGTCGCACAACCAGCCCTGTCAGAGGGTTATGAGACGGTCCCGCCATGGGACATCTGCTCGGCTATGCCCGTGTCTCCACCACCGACCAGCACCCCCAGCTCCAGGTCGACGCGCTCACCACGGCTGGCTGCTATCGAGTGTTCACCGAGACCGCCAGCGGCGCCCGCACCGACCGCCCCGTCCTCGAGCAGATCCTGGACCAGTTGCGCCCGGGCGACACCCTGGTCGTCTGGAAGCTCGACCGCCTCGGCCGCTCCCTGCGG
>DATENJ010000528.1:0-2522 GCA_035275125.1 Actinomycetes bacterium
TCGGCCGTTGTCGACACCCTCGACCCGGACCGGGTGGTTGTCGGCACCGCCTCCGAGCGGGGCCTTGCCGCCCTCCGCGAGCTCTACACGCCGATCCTGGAGCGCTCGGGCGCGCCCTTCCTGGCCACCGACCGGGCCACCGCGGAGCTCATCAAGCACGCCTCCAACGCCTTCCTGGCCACCAAGATCAGCTTCATCAACTCGGTCGCCAGGGTGTGCGAGCGGTCGGGGGCCGACGTCGAGCTGGTCGCCAGGGGGATGGGCCTTGACCCGCGCATCGGCGTCCACTTCCTCAAGGCCGGGGCCGGCTACGGGGGGAGCTGCTTCCCCAAGGACGTGGCCGCCTTCGCCCACCGCTCCCGTGAGCTGGGCGTCGACTTCGGCATCCTCAACGAGGTGGCCAAGATCAACCACGAGGCCAGGCGGGCCGTGGTCGACAAGGTCCGCGACGCCCTCTGGCATCTGGACGGCAAGCGGGTCGGGATGCTGGGCCTCTCCTTCAAGCCCAACACAGACGACCTGCGCGAGGCGCCCTCGATCGACGTGGCCCGCGACCTG
Source organism: Actinomycetes bacterium (assembly GCA_035275125.1). Taxonomy (GTDB): domain Bacteria; phylum Actinomycetota; class CALGFH01; order CALGFH01; family CALGFH01; genus CALGFH01. The sequence goes on from DATENJ010000528.1 coordinate 559, forward strand.
CTGGCCGACGGCGCCCAGGTGGTCGCCTTCGACCCGGTGGCCGGCGACCTGGCCGCCCGGCAGGTGCCAGGCCTCGAGCTGGCCGACAAGGCGGTCGAGGTCGCCGACGGCGCCCACGCCGTGGTCCTGATGACCGAGTGGGCCGAGTTCGGCGACCTCGACCCGGCCGACCTCCGGTCCCGGATGGCCTACCCGATCCTGGTCGACGCCCGGAACGCCCTCGACGCCGAGGCGTTCGTGGCCGCCGGCTTCACCGTCGCCGGGGTCGGCCGCCCGGTCCGCGGCCCCGCCGACGGGAGCCGCTGACGTGCCAAGAGCCCTGATCACCGGCGGCGCCGGCTTCCTCGGTTCCCACCTGTGCCGGCGGCTGCTGGCCGAGGGCTGGGAGGTCGTCTGCATGGACAACTTCCTCACCGGCCGGGCGAGCAACGTCGACGACCTCGTCGGCGACCGGTTCCGGCTGCTCAACGTGAACGTGACCGACTTCATCCACGTCCCCGGCCCGCTGGACGCCGTGCTCCACTTCGCCTCGCCGGCCAGCCCGATCGACTACCTCAAGTACCCGATCCAGACCCTCAAGGTCGGTGCCCTCGGCACCCACCACGCCCTCGGCCTGGCCAAGGACAAGCAGGCCCGCTTCCTGCTCGCCTCCACCAGCGAGGTCTACGGCGACCCCCAGGTCCACCCCCAGCCCGAGACCTACTGGGGCCACGTCAACCCCATCGGCCCCCGCGGCGTCTACGACGAGGCCAAGCGCTTCGCCGAGGCCCTGGCCATGGCCTACCACCGCACCCACGGGGTGGACGTGCGCATCGTCCGTATCTTTAACACCTACGGACCGTCAATGAGGATTGACGACGGGCGCGCCTTCTGCACCTTTGCGGTGCAGGCGTTGCGGGGGGAACCGCTGACGGTGGACGGGGACGGGAGTCAGACCCGGTCGTTGTGCTATGTGGACGACCTGATCGAGGGGATCTGGCGGCTGCTCGGGAGTGACCTGGTGGGGCCGGTGAACCTGGGGAACCCGGAGGAGGTGACCATCCTCGAGCTGGCCCGCACGGTGGCCAGGGCGGCGGGGGTGGAGCCGAGGATCGAGCTGCGGCCGCGGCCGGTGGACGACCCGGAGGTGCGGCGGCCCGACATCACCAGGGCGGTGACCGAGCTGGGGTGGAAGCCGCAGGTCAGTCTCGAGGAAGGGGTCCACCGGACGGTCCCCTGGTTCCGTCGGGCGCTGGAGGACGCAGGGGCATGACCCTGACCAGAGCGAGCGACGGTAGCGACACCGGGGTCGGCACGGCCAGGGCGGCGTTCTTCGACGTGGACAAGACGCTGCTGCCCGGCTCGAGCATGTACCTGTTCGCCAGAGGGCTGTACCGGCACGGCTTCTACACCATGCGGGACATCGCCGGGTTCGCGTTCGGGCAGCTGGTCTTCCGGCTCACCGGGGCGGAGGGCAAGCGGGGGATGGAGGCGGCCCGCGAACAGGCCCTGGCCTTCATCGAGGGCAAGCGGCGCGACGACCTGACCCAGATCGGCCACGACATCGTGGTCGAGGTGATCGGGCCCCGGATCTACCCGGGGATGCGCAAGGTGATCGACGCCCACCACGCCGACGGCGACAAGACCTACCTGGTCACCGCGGCCCCCAAGGAGCTCGCCCAGGGGATCGCCGCCTACCTGGGCATGGACGGTGGGCTCGGGACCGAGGGCGAGCTGGTCGACGGCGTCTACACCGGCCGGCTGGTCGGGCCGGTGCTGCACGGGCCGGCCAAGCTGGACGCGGTCATCCGGCTGGCCGGCGAGCACGGGTTCGACCTGCACGCCTGCAGCGCCTACTCGGACTCGGTGAACGACCGCCCGCTGCTCGAGGGGGTTGGCCGGCCGGTGGCCGTCAACCCCGACCGGCACCTGCGCGACCTGGCCGCCGAGCGGGGCTGGCCGGTGCAGGACTTCCGCCGCCGCCG
>DATENJ010000529.1:0-4571 GCA_035275125.1 Actinomycetes bacterium
ACGGTCATCGGCCTGGCCCGCCCGGCCAGGGCGAGCAGGCTGGCCGGGCCGTAGCTGATCGACCGCTCTGTCGCCCGGCCGGTCGCCTCCGACACCAGCACGGTCCCGCTGGGCGCGGCCTGCTGGAGCCGGGCGCAGGTCGCCACCGGGTCGCCGGCGACCCGCACGCCGTCGGTGACCAGCGCCTCCCCGGTGGTCACGGCGACCCGCAGCTCCACCCCGTCCCGGTCCTCCGGCGGCCCGCCGGCGGGACCGGACATCCCGCCGGTCAGGGAGTCGCGGATGGCCAGGGCGGCCCGGACGGCCCGCTCCGGGTCGTCCTCGCGGGTCTGGGGGACCCCGAAGGTGGCCATGGTGATGCCGCCGATGGCGTGCTCGACGGTGCCGCCGAAGCTCTCGATCTCGGCCCGGACCCGGTCCAGGTGCCGGTCGAGCATGCTGGAGACGTCCTCGGGGTCGCGCTCGGTGGCCTCGCCCAGCGGCTCGTCGACCTCGGCGAACAGCACCGAGACGAGCTTGCGCTCGACCCGGCCGCCGCCATCGCCGGCGCCGTTGCCGTGCTCGGGTGCCGGAGGACCGTCGTCGGGCTCGGGGTCGCCCGAACGGGCCGGGACCAGCAGGTCGAGCGCCGGGTCCTGGGCAAGGATGGCCTGCTCCAGGCGCTGGAGGCCGACGCTCGGCTCGATCCCCAGCTCGTCGACCAGGACGTTGCGGGCCGCCCGGTAGGCGGCCAGGGCGTCGGCCTGGCGGCCCGAGCGGTAGAGGGCCAGCATCAGCTGGCCGTGGACGTGCTCGCGGAGCGGGTAGCGGCGGACCAGCGCCTCCAGCTCGGCCACCAGCTCGTGATGGCGGCCGAGGGCCAGCTCGGCCTCGATCCGGGCCTCGGTGGAGGCGACCTGGAGCTCCTCGACCCCGACCAGCTCGGGCCAGGCGATGTCCGCCGAGGCGGCCACGTCGGCCAGGGCCGGCCCGCGCCACAGGTCGAGGGCCTGGCGGAGCAGGTCGGCGGCCCGGGCCGGGTCGCCGCTGGACAGGGCCTGGCGGCCCTCGCGGTCAAGGCGCTGGAAGCGGTGCAGGTCGAGGCGCTCGGGGTCGACCTGGAGCAGGTAGCCGGGGTCGCGGGTGACCAGGGTGCGGGGCGGGCCGGCGCCGTTGCCGGCCTCGATCGCCTTGCGCAGGGCGGCCACGTGGTTCTGGAGCGACTGCTTGACCGTCGGCGGGGGCTCCTCGCCCCAGACGGCCACGATCAGCTCCTCGGTCGAGACGACCTGGTTGGGATGGAGCAGCAGCTTGGCCAGCAGCATCCGGTGCTTGATGCTGCCGAGCCGCAGCGGCCGCTCGCGCTGGCGCGCTTCCAGCGGGCCGAGGAGGAAGAAGTCGATCGTGCCTACCACCACGCCGACCTACGATCGTTTGCCTTGGTTGCCTGGATCCTCTGACTGAGGCTGTATGAACCGAATACGCCGGAGTGTATCTGGCCAGCCACGGAATACCTAGTCGCGAGCTTGAGCGTAGATGAGCTGGGTGAGGGGCTCGGCCGGGCCGACCTGCTCCAGCCGCTGGGCGATGGCCGGGGACAGCTCGGGCAGGCGGGTGTCGAGGTCGCGCACCCAGGCGGCAACGGCGCCGCCCGCGTGGTGGCTGGGCGGCGCCACCACCCAGCCTCCCCGGCCCCGCCACTCGGCCCCGGCCAGCCCCCAGGGACGCTGGCTGGCCAGGCCCATCGGGGCGAAAAGGAAGTGCCAGGTGTCGCCGCCGGTCCGCACCAGCGGCCCGGCCGAGCGGAGGGCGTCGGAGATCACCGACCAGCGGGCGCTGTCACCGGACGAGCCGTGCACGACCAGCGCGTCGAAGCCGGTCCCGGTGGCCAGGCCGACGTTGGCGTCGGGGAAGCGCCGCCACCACCAGGTGAGGCGGATGGGGTCGGTGGTGGCGTCGGCGGCCCCGTGGGAGGGCAGCGGGTGGGCGCCGACCCTGGCACAGGCCGGCTCCCCGCACGAGCAGGCGACCGCCGTGGTCCGCCGGTTGCGGAGGACGTAGTGGAGGGGCACGACGGGCAGGCCGCGCTCCGCGTAGTCGAGGGCGGCCAGGTAGCGCGCTCCAGCCTGGTGGACCTGGCGCATCGGCACCTCTCTCCCGCGAACCGCTCTCGTCCGGGCAAGCCTGCCGGGGCCCGCCAACGAGACGCTCACGGTCCCGTGGCCCTTTACCTGCCCTCTCCGGCTACCTATGCTCGCCAGCGAGCAGGGGTCTCCGAGCCGAGGGTGGGTCGCCATGAGCGAGGACGCGGTCGCGGTCGAGCGCCGGCGGATCGAGCAGGAGGTCAGAGGCCGGACCCTCTGCGACCTGCTGGCCGAGCACGCGGACGGCCACGGGGACGCCCCGGCCATGTCCTGGAAGCGGGACGGCGCCTGGCGGACCCTGTCGTGGCGCGAGTACCGGGAGCGGGTCGCCGAGGTCGCCATGGGGCTGGCCGGCCTCGGGGTCGGCAAGGGCGACTTCGTGGCCATCATGGCCACCAACCGGCCCGAGCATGTCCAGGCCGACCAGGCCGCCGTCCACGCCGGGGCCACCCCGACCAGCTTCTACTTCACCCTCGCCCCCGAGCAGATCCGGTATGTGGCCGGCCACTGCGAGGCCAAGGTGGCCGTGCTCGAGGACCGTGACATGCTCAAGCGCTGGCAGGACATCCGCGACGACCTGCCGGCTCTGCGGCACGTGGTGCTGCTCGACGGCGCCGAGGAGGCCGACGGCTCGGGCGTGCTCAGCTGGGACGAGCTGGTCCGGCGGGGCCGCGAGGCCCTGGCCGCCGACCGCTCCGGCTTCGAAGAGCTCAGGGGCCGGGTCGGCCCCGAGGACAACGCCGCCCTGCTCTACACCTCGGGGACCACCGGCCCGCCCAAGGGCGTGCTGCTGACCCACCAGAATCTGCTCTTCGAGTCCACCGCCCTCGACCAGCTGACCGGGCTGTCGCCCGAGGGCAGTTCCGTCTCCTACCTGCCCCTGGCCCACATCGCCGAGCGGGTGCTGTCGATCTACGGGCCGCTGACCATGCGGACCCATGTCTGGTTCTGCCCCGAGCCGACCCAGGCGGTCGAGTACGTGCGCGAGGCCCGGCCGACGCTCTTCTTCGGCGTGCCCCGGGTCTGGGAGAAGGTGCGGGCCGGGATCAACGCCAAGCTGGCCGCCGAGGAGAACGAGCGCAAGCGCAAGATCGCCCAGCGGGCGGTCGAGACCGGCCTCGAGGTCGTCCGCCGCCAGCAGCGGGGCGAGGCGGTGCCGTTCGGCCTGCGGGCCAGGCACGCCGTGCTCGAGCGGCTCGTCCTGGCCAAGATCAGGCAGGCCATCGGGCTGGACCGCTGCGCCTTCGCCTCCAGCGCGGCCTCGCCCCTGGCCGTCGACGTCGCCGAGTTCTTCGCCGCCATCGGCCTGCCCCTGGTCGAGGTCTACGGCATGACCGAGACCACCGGGGTGGCCACCGGCAACCGGCCAGGCAAGGTCAAGATCGGCACCGTCGGCCCCGCCCTGGCCGGGGTCGAGGTCCGCCTGGCCGACGACGCCGAGGTGCTGGTCCGGGGGCCGGTCAACACCCCCGGCTACTTCAGGCAGCCCGAGGCGACGGCCGAGCTGATCGACGCCGAGGGCTGGCTCCACACCGGCGACGTCGGCGAGCTGGACGACGACGGGTACCTCAAGATCGTCGACCGCAAGAAAGAGCTGATCATCACCTCCAGCGGCAAGAACCTGTCCCCGGCCAACATCGAGGGCCTGCTCAAGGAGCACCCGCTGATCGGCCAGGCCCTCGTGTACGGCGACGACCGTCCGTACGTGGTCGCCCTGATCGTGCTCGACCATGAGCTGGCCCCTGCCTGGGCGGCCCGCAACGGGATGGGCGCCGGCGACCTGGCCGCCCTGGCCGCCTCCGACGGGGTGCTGGCCGAGGTCCAGCTGGCCGTCGACGCCGTCAACCAGCGCCTGGCCCGCATCGAGCAGGTCAAGCGGTTCGAGGTCCTCCCGGTCGAGTGGACCGCCGAGAGCGAGGAGCTCACCCCCACCCTCAAACTCCGCCGCCGCATCATCCACGCCAAGTACGCCGAGCGCATCGACGCCCTGTACCAGGGCTAACCGGTCGTCGTCCGGGTTGGGTGGGTCGGAGGTTGGGCTGGTCATCGCCGAGCAAGGTGAGGGACTGGTCATCGACGGGCGGGGTTGAGGGCTGAGCTGGTCATGGCCGGGCACGGTGGGGAACTGGTCATCGACGGGCGGGGATTGAGGGCTGAGCTGGTGAGGTCGGGCACGGTCTGGCTGGGCCGGGGCGGCACAGGGCAGAGTTGGGGCTAGCGGGTCAGCGGCGTAGGAGCCGGACCCGGCGCCGGGCCTGGACGGCGTTGGCCACGGCCATCAGGTCGTCCCCGTCGTCGCCCCCCGACCCGGCCCCTTCGTCAGGTCGCCGCCCACTGTCGGCCAGGTCGGCCCAGAGCACCGCCCACGCCGCCTCCGGCCGCACCGGTTCCTCCCGCCGAGGCCGCGAGGCCGGCACCGGGTCAGGTTCGGGTTCAGCCGCCGCCGCT
>DATENJ010000530.1:0-2293 GCA_035275125.1 Actinomycetes bacterium
CGATCAGGTGGCGGCCGGCGACACCGAGACGGCGGTGGCGGGGGACCGCCACCCGGCGGGCCAGGACCTGGTAGCCGGCCCGCTCGACCTCGTCAAGGATGCCGCCGTAGAGGTCGAAGGCGACCCGGATGCAGGGCTGGGAGGAGGGGGCGAGCAGCTCGATCCCGGGCTCGGCGGCCCGGTAGTGGGCCCTGGCCCGCTCGATCTCGAAGGCCAGCAGCTCCCGGACGGCCGGGGTGGTCCGGGTGGCGGCCAGGTCGGCCCGGCCGACCCCGAACCGCTCCAGGTCGGCCGCTGGCAGGTAGACCCGCCCGCGCACCGAGTCCTCGGCCACGTCGCGGATGAAGTTGGTGAGCTGGAAGGCCAGCCCGAGCTGGCGGGCGTGCTCCCGGGCGGCCGGCGGGTCGGCCGACTCCAGGATCGGGGCCATCATGGTCCCGATCACGGCCGCCGAGCCCTCCATGTAGGCCAGCAGGTCGTCGTAGGTACGGTAGCCGTCGGTGTGCAGGTCCATGGCCATCGAGGAGAGGAACCGCTCGAAGTCGGCCACCTCCAGGTCGAAGGCCCTGACCGTGTGGAGCACGGCCGGCAGGATCGGGTCCTCGCACGGCTGGCCGCGCAGGCCGGCGAAGAAGCGCTCCCCCCAGGCCCCGAGGGCGGCCACCTGGCCGGCCCGGTCGAGGGTCGGGGAGAGGTCGTCGACGATCTCGTCGGCGTAGCGGGTGAACCCGTAGAGGGCGTGGACGTGGCGCCGCTTCCAGCGGGGCAGCAGCAGCGTGGCCAGGTAGTAGGTGCGGCCGTGGCGGGCGTGGAGCTGGCGGCAGCGCTCGTAGGCCGCCCCGAGGGTCCGCGGCTGGGTGACGACCCTCATCTGGCCAGCACCCGCTCGGCGGCCAGGCGGCCCGAGATCAGCACCATCGGCACCCCGACCCCGGGCACGGTGCCCATGCCGGCGAAGGTGAGCCCGGGCACGCCCGCCGAGACGTTCGACGGCCGCAGCCAGCCGGTCTGGCTGAACCGGTGGTCAAGGGAGAACGGCGTTCCCGCCGAGTGGCCCTTGGCCTCCCAGGCTGGCGGGTCGACGACCAGCTCGACCGCGCTGTCGCGGCGCAGGTCGCCGTAGCCGAGGCCGGCCAGGCGGCCGTACAGCCGCTCGCGCAGCCGCGGCCCGGTCTCGGCCCAGTCCAGCCCGGCCCGGGTGTTGGCCGTCGGCTCGAGCACGAACAGGGTGGCGTGACCCGGCGGGGCGGCCTCGGGGTCCTCCTGGGAGGGGTAGGTGACCAGCAGGCTCGGGTCCGGCTGGATGCCCCGGTGGCGGGTCAGGGCCTCGAAGGTGGCCTTCCAGTCGCGGCCCAGGTGGACGGTGTGGTGGGCCTGGCCCTCGAGCTGGCGGGTCAGCCCCAGGTGGACCAGGTAGCAGGAGGGCGACCAGTGGAGCCGGCGCCGCTGGACCCGCCAGTCCGTGGCCTCCGGGGGCAGCAGGTGGGCGTAGGCGGCCGGCAGGTCGCTGGTGACGACCACGTCGGCGGCGGGCAGGCGCTCGCCGCCGGCCAGGACCACCCCGGTGACCCCGCCCGACCCGCCCTCGACCCGCTCGACCCGGGTCGAGAGCCGCAAGCTGGCCCCGGCCTTCTCGGCCACCCCGGCCAGGGCCAGGGCGAGGGCGTGCATGCCGCCCCGGCGGGGGAAGAAGGCCCCACCGACGGTGTCCATGTGGGCGACCACCGCGTAGATGCCGAGGGCGTCGAACGGCGACAGGCCGGTGTAGAGGGCCTGGAAGGTGTGGGCCCGGCGCAGCCGCCAGTCGCTCAGGTGCGTGGCGACCAGGCTGTGCAGCCGCCGGAAGCCGCCGAGGCGGGCCAGCCGCAGCAGAGCCAGCGGCCGCGCCAGGTCGGCCGGGCCGTCGAGGTTGCGGTCGATGAACTGGCTCCACTCGGCCTCGAGCATCCGCCCCAGATGGTCGCGGAAGGCCAGGTAGCGGGCGGCCTCCTCGGGACCGGCGAGGCGCTCCACCTCGGCCGCCATCCGCTCGGCCCCAGGCACGATGTCGAGGCGGGTCCCGTCGTGGAAGGTGAGCCGGTAGATCGGGTCGAGCGGGGCCAGCTCGAGCCAGTCCTCCAGCTCCTCGCCGGCCGCCCCGACGGTCGAGCGCACCACCTCGGGCATGGTCAGCACCGAAGGGCCGGTGTCGAAGCGGTAGCCGCCGGCCGTGGCCGTGCCGCAGCACCCGCCCGGGACCGCCTCGGCCTCGACCACGACCACGTCGCGGCCGGCGGCGGCCAGGTGGATGGCG
>DATENJ010000531.1:0-8382 GCA_035275125.1 Actinomycetes bacterium
GACGGCCGGCCGGCCGGCCGAGCTCCTGCGGCAACCGCCCGCAGATCGACCGGTGCCTGTGCCAGCGTCTGCGCGGACGCGGTGGTGGTCACCGACCGCGGCTGCTCCCGGTGCGAGATCGCCGCCGCCGTCCAGACACCCGCCAGCACGAGAAGGACGAGCAACCGCGACGCGGCTGGCGGTCCGCGACGTCCTGCCCGGTGCGTGCGGTCGGTACCTGGGAGGCTGCCCATGTCATTCCCAGCGTCACAAATCCGGCTAGTCGGAGTATCTCGCTAGGACCCCCGTTCACGTAAGAGGGTGCGACTGAGCACAGGCCGAAGGTGCCCGTTCGTTGTTGGGTGCGTTGGGGTCAGGCGCCAGATCGGGGCGGGCCAGGGGATGACGCGCCTGGACGACGACCACCTCGTGCGTGCTGCGGTTGCTGAGCTGATCCAGGCCGAGGGTTCCACCCCACGTCTCCACCCTCTGGTGGACGCGCCCCACCTTCCACGCCGCCAAGCTGACGACCAGACGGTCACCAGACAAGGAGGTCATCGATATGACGGCCGAGGAATGGGCACTTGCGGCGTCTGCGTTCTTCTCGGGGCTCGCGGCCGGCTTCCTGGGCGGGCTGTGCATGGTCCTGCGTCCAATGCAGGCAGCCATGACCGGCCCGGAGTTCCGGAACTTCATGGAACGGTTCCTTCAATACGCGGGCCACGGCCTGGGCAAGGTGTTCAACTATGCCTGGTCAGGGGTGACGACCATCGCGTCGATCCTCGCGCTCGTGCTCCTCTTTGACGATCCCGGCTCCACCCCGTTCGTGCTCACCGCGATCGGCCTGGCCGTCTGGGTCGTCGGGATCCTCGTCGTCTCCAACGTGTGGAAGACACCGACCTACAACATGATCCTGGCCGGGGACCCCGACGACATGCCAGCGGACTGGGAGGCGACACGGCAGCGCTACTTCACGATCAACTGGCTCCAACTCGTGACCACCTGGGCGACGTTCGCCCTCTTCCTGGTAGCGCTGATCGCCCTCTAATGAGCGGTGTTGGGAGGATACTCATTCGGGCTTGCGGCAGGCTGACTTCCGGTTGAGGAGAGGAGAAGACCGTGATCATCCGTGTCTTCAGGCCAACGATCCATCCCGGCAAGGAGACTGAGTTCGAGGCGTTCCTGCGCGACACGGCGATACCGCTCGTCTCTCGGCAGGCAGGGCTGGTCGCCCAGCATGTGGGCCGGCCCCGTGACTCGTCCTCGACCGAGTTTGTGTTCGTCACGGTCTGGGAGGACGTCGAGTCGATCGCCGCGTTCGCCGGCGAGCGCTGGCAGGAGGCCGTGATCGCTCCTGAGGAGGAGCACCTGCTCAAGGACACCTGGATCGGGCACTACGAGGTCCTCCCGATCTCCGACGAGGGCCAGCCCAGGGCCTAGCCGGGCACGGTGGCGTCGTTCGGGGGTTGCAGGCCGGCCAGGGAGTCGGTGTAGCGGACCGCTTTGGCCTCCAGTTCGCCCTTGAAGGTGGCCAGCCGCTCGAGCTTGCCCTGGACGGCCGCCTGGAGCCTGGTGTTGATCTCCAGCGCCTCGGTGACGATCGCCCGCTGGGTGGCCCGGTCGTCCTCGGCGTGGTAGGCGGCTCGCAGTGAGCCGAGGCGGTCCTCGGCGGTCAGCACGGTCCTGACCTCGTCGAGGTTGAACCCGAGCAGGTCCTTGAGTTCGCGGATGCGGGCCAGGCGGGCCAGGTCCTCCTCGGCGTAGCGGCGGGCGCCGCCGGGGCTGTGCGCCGACGGGGTGAGCAGCCCGAGCTCCTCGTAGTAGCGCAGGGTTCGGACCGACACGGCGGACCGGGCCGCCGCCTCGCCGATGCGCAGCCGCCGGCCGGTCATGCCGGCTGCTCCTCCCGGGTGGCCGCGCCGGCCCGGGAGGCCTCCGGCTCCTCGTGGACGTAGCGGCCGCCGCGCAGCCAGGAGGCGCCCGCTGCCACCAGCGACATGACCAGCGCGGCCAGGAACACGATGGCCAGGCCGTGGCGGAACGGCTCGGCGATCAGCCGGGGGAAGAAGCTGGTGCCGGTGAGGTTGGCCGCCTGGTCCGGGCTCAGGCGGGCGAGGGCGGCCGGGCCCAGCAGGGTCCGGATCGGGTTGTAGCCAAGGAAGGCGGCGAACAGGCTGCCCACCGGCGGGAGGTTGGCGATCCGTTCCGCGGCCGCCGAGGGCACGCCGTTGGCGGTCAGGCCAGCGTAGAGGGTGGTGGGCAGCCGGGCGGCCAGGCCGGCGATCATCAGCGAGAAGAACAGCCCGATGGACAGCACGAACCCGGCGTTCTGGAAGGTGGCCCGCATGCCCGAGGCGGCGCCGCGCTGGCGGGCCGGGACGGCGTTCATGATCCCGGCCGTGTTGGGAGCGGCGAACAGCCCAGAGCCGATGCCGTTGACCAGCAGCAGGACCGCGAACACCCAGTAGTGGAAGTCGATCGGCAGCAGCGTCAGGGCGGCGAAGCTGGCCGCGGTGAGCAGCATGCCGCCGGTGGCGAAGGGCCGGGCGCCGTAGTGGTCCGACAGCCAGCCCGACACCGGCCCGGCCACGAGGAACCCCAGGGTGAGCGGGATCATGTAGATCCCGGCCCACAGCGGGGTGGAGGCGAAGCTGTAGCCGTGCAGGGGCAGCCAGATCCCCTGGAGCCAGATGATCAGCATGAACTGGAGGCCGCCGCGGCTGATCGAGGCCAGCAGCCCGGCCAGGTTGCCGGCCGAGAAGGCCCGGATGCGGAACAGGTCCAGGTGGAACAGCGGGTCCTCCGAGCGCCGCTCGACCACCAGGAACAGCGCCAGCAGGGCCGCCCCGCCGAGCAGGAGGGTCAGGACCAGGGGGCTGGTCCAGCCCATGGTGTGGCCGCCGTAGGGCTGGATGCCGTAGGTGATGCCGACCAGCACGGCGATCAGCCCGATGCCGAAGGTCAGGTTGCCGGCCCAGTCGATGCGGCCTCTGGTCCCGCGCTGGCCGACCTCGCGCAGCTTGAGGTAGCCCCAGATGGTCCCGAAGATGCCGAAGGGGACGCTGACCAGGAAGACGGCCCGCCAGTTGGTGTCGGCCAGCAGCCCGCCGATCAGCAGGCCCATGAACGAGCCGGTCAGGGCCGCCACCTGGTTGATGCCGAGGGCCATGCCGCGCTGGTCGACCGGGAAGGCGTCGGTGAGGATGGCCATGGAGTTGGCCATCAGCAGGGCGCCGCCGACCCCCTGGACGATCCGCAGCCCGATCAGCTCGAGCGCCCCGGCGGCGCCGACATTGGGCGTGAGGGCCAGGGCGATCGAGGCCAGGGTGAAGATCAGGAAGCCGGCGTTGTACATCCGCACCCGGCCGTAGATGTCGCCAAGGCGGCCGAAGGCGACCACCAGCACGGCGCTGACGACCAGGTAGCCCATCAGCATCCAGAGCAGGTAGCTGACGTTCCCGGGCCGCAGCGGGTCCAGGCCGATGCCGCGGAAGATCGCCGGCAGGGAGATGATCAGGATCGAGGAGTTGATGGTGGCGACCAGCATCCCCAGGGTGGTGTTGGAGAGGACCATCCACTTGTAGCGCCCCGCCGCCGCCTCCCGGCCCCCGGGTCGTCCCGCCGGCATCCGGTGCCTCCTCGCGCGTGCTCCGAAACTTACGCTTACGTAAGGATCATACTCTTTCGGATTGGGTCGTACCGTTGCGTTTCGGGCAAGCTGAGCGGGAATTGGCGAAGCGAGGAGGTCAGAGATGTCCGGCGAGACGACCGGCGGCGAAGCCACCACCGGGACCGTGCAGGTCACCGGCCACCAGGGCGACGAGATCCCGGCCTACCTCGCGCACCCGCCCGGCCGTGGCCCCTTCGCCGGCGTGGTCGTGATCCACCACATGCCCGGCTACGACGAGGCGACCAAGGAGATCGCCCGGACCTTCGCGGCCAACGGGTACACGGCGATCCTGCCCAACCTGCACTGGCGGGACGCGCCCGGCGCCAGTCCCGACGACGCCGCCGCGGCGGCGCGGGCCGCCGGCGGCGTGCCCGACGAGCGCCTGGTCGGCGACGTCGGCGCAGCCGCGGCCCACCTGCGCTCCCTCGACGGCGCGAACGGCAGGGTCGGCGTGATCGGCTACTGCTCGGGCGGGCGCCAGGCGTTCCTGGCCGCCTGCCGCCTGCCCCTGGACGCGGCCGTCGACTGCTACGGCGCCTTCGTCATGGACGCGCCCCCCGACGGCCTGCCGCTCAAGGTCGGCCCGGTGGTCGGGCTGGCCGGCAACCTGTCGTGCCCCCTGCTCGGCCTGTTCGGGGCGGAGGACACCCATCCGTCCCCGGCCGAGACGGCACGGCTCGAGCAGGAGCTGGCCCGGCTCGGCAAGACCTTCGAGTTCCACACCTACCCGGGCGCCGGCCACGCCTTCTTCGCCGTCGACCGGCCGAGCTACCGGCCTGAGGCGGCGGCGGACGGCTGGCGGCGGATCTGGGACTGGTTCGGCCGCTACCTGGCCGCCTAGCGAGGGGATCGCCGATGTGCACCTACCACACCGAGCGGGTCGAGGTCGCCGGGAGCGGCAAGGGCCCCGACGGCTGGTTCCCGCTCCGCCTGGCCAGCGTCTACTTCGACCATCCACAGCACACCCCGGCCGAGCACACGCTCAACATCGACTTCCTCAACCCCGGCCAGGGGCCGTCGGCCAGGGTCGCCGTCGAGCTGAGCGAGGAGTCCGCGCTGGCCCTGGCCGACGCGATCCATGCCGCCCTCGCCGCTACCGCCCTGGAGCACCAGGCAGTACCCGGCGGCCGCGGCCCTGTGCCGGGCGCTGGCCGTCCTTGACAGGCGTCCCGCCCAGCGTAAAGTGACGCTGCACAAAGCGTGTAGTGACTCTGAACACCCGGGCAGGTGGTTCCCCTGGCCGTGCCGGGCGATGTCGCTTGACGAGGTTGCGCTGCAGGCGCTGAACGGGTTGAGCTTCGGCGCGCTGCTCTTCCTGCTCGCTAGCGGGTTCACCATGGTGTTCGGGCTGATGCAGATCGTCAACCTCGCTCACGGGGCCTTCTACCTGGTCGGCGGCTACGTCGGGGTGGCCGCCTTCGGGTCGAGCGGCAGCTTCCTGGTCGCGGTGGCGGCCGGGGTGGCCGCCGCCGCGGTCGTCGGGCTGGCGTCCGAGAGGCTGCTGCTGCGGCGGGTGCGGGGCCAGGAGCTGCCCGAGGTCCTCCTCACCGTCGGCATCGCCCTGGTGCTGGCCGACGCCTGCCTGGCCCTCTTCGGGGGCAACCCGCGCTCCATCCCCATCGCCGACCCCCTTGCCGGCGGCGTGCGACTGGGCACCGTCACCTATCCGATCTACCGGCTGTTCGTGCTGTCGCTGGCCGTGGCCGTAGGGGCCCTGCTCTATCTCGTGCAGCACCGCACCCGGCTGGGCGCGCTCATCCGCGCCGGGGTGGACGACCGGGAGGTGGCCGAGTCGCTCGGGATCAACGTGCCGACGGTGTTCACCGGCATGTTCGTGTTCGGCGCCGCCCTGGCCGGGCTGGCCGGGGTGGTCGCCGCCGGCCTGCTCACCCTGCGGCCCGGCGCCGACACCGACATCCTGCTGTTCGCGCTGGTGGTGGTCGTGGTCGGCGGCCTCGGCAGCCTCAAGGGGGCGGCAGTCGGCAGCGCCCTGATCGGGCTGGTCGACGCCTTCGCCAAGGTCTGGGTCCCCGAGCTGTCGTCCTTCGCGGTGTTCGCCCCGATGGCGGTCGTGCTGATGTTCCGCCCCTCGGGCCTGTTCGGCAGGACGCGGCCGTGACCCCCGCCCGGCTGGCCAAGCCGGCCGCCGCCGCGGTGGCGGTGGCAGCCGTGGTGGCCGCCCCGTACGTCCTCCCCAGCTACGTGGTGTCGCTGCTCACCCTGGCATTCATCGCCGCCGTGCTGGCCGGCAGCGTCAACCTGCTGGCCGGCCAGGCCGGGCTGGTCTCCCTCGGCCACGCCGGCCTGGCCGCGGCGGGCGCCTACGGGGTGGCCTGGGCGACCGTCCACGGCCTGGCGCTGCCGGCCGCCCTGGGGGTGGCCGCCGCCCTCACCCTCGCCGTCAGCGTGCTCTACGCCCTCACCACCATGCGCACCAGCGGGATCGTGTTCCTCATGATCACGCTGGCTCTCGGCATCACCGTGTTCGGGCTGGCGGTGAAGCTGTCCAGCATCACCGGCGGCCAGAACGGCCTGACCGGCATCCGCCGGCCCGAGCCGATCG
Organism: Actinomycetes bacterium; assembly: GCA_035275125.1. GTDB lineage: Bacteria > Actinomycetota > CALGFH01 > CALGFH01 > CALGFH01 > CALGFH01. Next base: position 6,213 of record DATENJ010000531.1, read on the forward strand.
GCGAGTGGTGGCAGTTCTACTTCTTCACCGCCGCCGTCTACGGCGTCTGCCTGCTGGCCATGGCCGCGGTGGCCCGCTCACCGTTCGGCCTCACCCTGCGGGGGGTGCGCGAGAGCCAGAGCCGCATGGCCAGCCTTGGCTACTCGGTGAGGGCGGTGAAGTTCGCCGCGATCGTCGTCTCCGGCGTCTTCGCCGGCCTGGCCGGTGTCCTGCTGGCCTGGAACTCGGAGTTCCTGAGCCCCTCGGCGGTGTCGTTCTCCCGCTCGGCGCTGGCGGTGGTGATGGTGATCGTGGGCGGCACCGGCACCCTGCTCGGCCCGCTGGTCGGCGCCGGCATCGTGGTGGCCGCCGAGTACTGGCTCAGCAGCTACCTGGAGCGCTGGCCGACGGTCCTCGGTGTGGCGTTGATCCTGGTGGTGCTCTTCGCGCCGCGCGGGATCGTGGGCGGGCTGGAAGGCCTGGCAGCGAAGCTGACACAACGGCCTCGAAGCAAGGAGGGGACATGATCCAACGGAATCGGCAGCCCCGGCGGACCGTCCGGCTGCTGCTGGTGGTGGTGGCGGTGGCCCTGGCCGCGTCGGCCTGCGCCCCCGAGGAGGAGGGCGGCGGCCAGGCTGGCGGCACCGTGAAGCTCGGGTTCATCTCGCCGGTCACCGGCTTTGTGGCCGCGCTCGGCACCGACATGCGGCGCGGCTGGGAGATGTACTGGAGCCAGAACGGCGGCAAGGCCGGCGACACCACTGTCCAGACGGTGTTCGAGGACGACACCGGCGACCCCGACGTGGCCCTCACCAAGGCCCGCCGGCTGGTCGAGCAGGAGCAGGTCCAGCTGGTGGCCGGGCCGATCCTGGCCAACACCGCCTATGCGGTGGCCGGTTACGTGGCCGGCAAGGGGTTGCCGACGGTGCAGATGACCGGCGCCGACGACCTCACCCAGCGCAAGTTCGACCCGCTGGTGCTGCGAGTCGGCTACACCAGCAGCCAGTCCAACTTCCCGGCCGGCCAGTGGGCCTACGACAAGGGGCACCGCAAGGCGGTGACCATCTGCCCGGACTACGCCTTCGGCTGGGAGAGCTGCGGCGGCTTCGTCAGCGCCTTCACCAAGGCCGGTGGCACGATCACCAAGCAGGTCTGGCATCCGCTCGGCACCCAGGACTTCAGCACCTACGTCTCCCAGGCCCGCCAGGCCAACCCCGACGTGGTGTTCGTCGGCTCGGCCGGCGGCCCCGACGCGATCCTGTTCTACAAGTCCTGGACCGGCTTCGGGCTGAAGGACAAGATTCCCCTGATCGGCAACTGCTGCTTCGCCGACCAGGTGTTCCTGCGCGAGGTGGGCGCCGAGGCGCTCGGTCTGCAGAGCTTCACCTACTGGGTCGAGGGCCGCGAGTCCCCGGTGGTGCAGAACTTCGTCAAGGCCTACGAGCAGCAGTACAAGGAGATCCCCTCGCTGTACGCGGCCGGGGCCTACACCATGGCCCAGGTGGTCGCCGAGGGGCTGAAGAAGACCGGCGGCAAGATCGAAGGCAAGGCGTTCATCGACGCGGCCCGGCAGGTGTCGCTGGGGGACAGCCTCTATGGCGCCCTCACCTTCGACGACACCAACAACGTGGTCGGGCCTGTCTACCTGACCCAGGTCGCTCGGCGCGAGGACGGCAAGCTCTGGAGCGTCGTCGAGCAGACCTTCCCCGAGGTCAGTCAGTTCGGCACCGAGGGCAAGGAGGCGTTCCTCGCGCACCCGGTGTTCAGCCGCGACTACACCGGGCAGTGAGCCGGTCTTGGCCGACGGGCAGACCGAGCCGGTCCTGCGGCTGGAGGGCCTGAGCCGGCGCTTCGGTGGGCTGGTGGCCGTCGACGGGGTCTCGCTGACGCTGGGACCCCGCCGGCGGCTGGCCGTCATCGGCCCCAACGGCGCCGGCAAGACCACCCTGTTCCGCCTCATCGCCGGGGACATGGCGCCCAGCGAGGGCCGCATCTTCCTGTTCGGGCGGGAGGTGACCCGGCTGCCAGCCCACCGGCGGGCGCGGCTGGGCCTGTCCCGCACCTTCCAGGTCAGCAACCTGTTCGCCGGCCTGTCGGTGCTCGACAACGTCCGGCTGGCGGCCCAGGCCGGCGAGCCGAGGCGCTGGCGGCTGCTCGGCCCGGTCAGGCCGGGCGACCCGGTCGGGCTGGC
>DATENJ010000532.1:0-3056 GCA_035275125.1 Actinomycetes bacterium
GAGATGGCGATGCCGGGGGACAACACCGAGATGGTGGTCAAGTTGATCCAGCCGATCGCCATGACCGAGGGGCTGCGGTTCGCGATCCGTGAGGGTGGCCGCACCGTCGGCGCCGGCCGCGTCATCAAAATCCTCAAGTAGGATCGGAGATCGCCCAGATCCTCAAGGTAGGATCGAGCTTCACGCTGCGCGCAGGAAGGAACCTCCATGGCGACCACCGACATCCGGCCCACCATCACCCTGGCCTGTACCGTCTGCAAGCACCGCAACTACACCACCAGGAAGAACAAGCGGAACGACCCCGACCGCGTCGAGCTGAAGAAGTACTGCCGCTGGTGCGGGCGTCACACCGCCCACCGGGAGACGCGCTGACGTTGTCATGCCGCTGAACCAGGCCCTGGTGGGCAAGGCGTACCCGGCCGTCAGGTACGAGGTCGGGCGGGAGAAGCTGCGCGAGTTCGCGATCGCGGTCGGGGAGACCGATCCCATCTACCACGACGAGGCCGCGGCCCGGGCGGCCGGCCACCCCGACATCCCGGCGGTGCCGACCTTCGCGGTGGTGCTGTCGCTCCGGGCCGGCCAGGTCGTGTACGGCGACCCGGAGCTTGGTCTCGACTACTCCAGGGTCGTCCACGGCGAGCAGGAGTTCGTCTACCACCGGCCGATCCGGGCCGGCGACCGGCTGCTGGCCACCGGCAAGGTCGCCGCCGCCCAGGCCAAGGGCCGCCACGAGCTGCTCACCCTCGAGACCGAGGTGACCACCGAGGACGGCGAGCCCGTCTGCCTGGTCCGGGGGACCCTGCTGTCGCGCGGCACCGCGCCACCCCGCGAGGGCCGCGCATGAGCCCGAAGGTCAGCCTGGCCGAGGTGCGGCCCGGCGACACGCTGCCCGAGGTCGCCGAGACGATCGAGCGTATGGACCTGGTCCGCTACGCCGGCGCCTCCGGCGACTTCAACCCGATCCACTGGAACGACGAGGTCGCCAAGGCCGTCGGGCTGCCCGGGGTGATCGCCCACGGGATGTACTCCATGGCCGTGGCCGCCCGCATGGTCACCGGCTGGGTGGGCGACCCGGCGGCCATCAAGCGGCTCCGGGTCAGGTTCTCGACCATGATCGAGCCCGGCCAGACCCTCACCGCCAAGGGCGAGGTGGCCGAGGTCGACGGCAACCGCGTCCTGGTCCGCTTCCACGCCGAGGACGAGAAGGGTGAGAAGGTCCTGAGCAAGGGCGAGGCCGAGCTGGAGCTGTAGCGGCATGGGGAACGGGTCGGGAGAGGGAGCGGTCGGGCGAGCGGAACCGCCGTCCGGCGAGCCACCGGCCGACTCCGCCTCCCTGCTCCAGCAGCGCCAGGCGGCCAGGGAGCGGCGCGACTTCGCCACCGCCGACGCTCTCCGCGACCAGCTCCGCCAGGCCGGCTGGCTGGTCAGGGACACCCCGGACGGGCCCGAGCTGACCGAGGCCCCGCCCTACCAGACCCTCGACCCGGCCACCCTTGGCCCGCGGTGGGACGAGCCCGACCGCTACGACGTCTCGGTGGTCGCCCACGTCACCGGCTGGCCCGAGGACGTGGCCAGGGCGACCAGGGCGCTGGCCGCCCACCACCCCCACCTCGGCTACGAGGTGCTGCTGATCTCCGACGGGGCCGGTCAGGCGACCGGCCGGGCGCTGGAGGACCTGGCCGCCGAGGACCCGCACCTCCGGGTCCTGCACCTCGACCCGGCGATCGGCTTCGGCGCCGCCATGAACCTCGCCATGGGCCAGGCCCTCGGCCGGGTGCTGGTCTGGCTCGACCCGCACGTCGAGGCCGCCGGCGACCTGCTCGTCCCGCTGCTGGCCGCCCTCGACCAGCCGGGGACCGGGCTGGCCGGCGGCTGGGGGGTGACGACCACCACAATGCTCGAGTTCGAGGCCGACGACGGCCCCGAGGTCGACGCCATCGAGGGCTACCTGCTGGCCGTGCCGCGGGCCCTGGCGGCCGGCGTCAGGGTCGACCCCAAGGACCGCTACTACCGCAACGCCGACCTCGACTACTCCTTCGCCGTCCGCGCCATCGGGTCCCCCAGACCTCTCCGGGCCGTCCGGGTCGAGGTGCCCGCGACCAGGCACCGCCACCGCGGGTACCACGAGACCGACCCCACGGAACGGGACCGCGCGTCCAGAAAGAACTACGATCGGTTCCTCGGACGCTGGAAGGGCCGCACCGACCTGCTCACCCGGGAGTTCCGGGGCTACCACCGCCACCGGTAACCGGAGGGCGGGGTTCGGGGTCTAAGGGAACGTTGGAAGGGGATCGAGGTGGAGGTCGACCGGGAGCTCGTCGAGGCCGCCCAGGCCGGTGACCGCTGGGCGCTCGAGGAGCTCGTGCGCCGAACGCACCGCAGCGTGTACACCTGCGCGCTCCGGCTCGTGGGCAACCCGGACGATGCCGCCGACGTGACCCAGGACGTCTATCTCCGGGTGGTGCGCAAGTTGGGCGGCTTCCGGCACGAAGCCTCCTTCTCCACCTGGCTGAACAGGGTGACGACGAACGTGGCCATGAGCACGTTGAAGCGCCGCACGCGGCGGTTCGCGGTCGAGGGGGCGGCGGTGCCCGCCGACACCCGCGACCCCGCGCCCGACCCGGCCGAGCGGGCCGAGGCGGTTGCCCTCGCCCGCCGCCTGGAGCTGCTGGTGGCGGGCCTGCCCGAGGGCCAGCGGCAGGTGCTCGTGCTCCGGGACGTCTACGGCCAGTCGACCGAAGAGGTGGCGAACGCGATGGGGCTGACGCCGGGCGCGGTCAAGGTGCGCCTGTTCCGAGCGCGCGAACGGCTCAAGGCAGAGTTGGAGGCGACCGAAGGCGGCCAGGTGGTCGCCCTCGCGGGTCGCCGCCGAGCGACAGGACGGCGGTCATGACCAGCTGCCACAACATCCGCCCCCTCCTGCCGGCCCAGGCCGAGGAGCTGACCCTGTTCGAGGTCCGCACCCGGGCCGAGCACGTCGCCGAGTGCGCCCGCTGCGCCACCGAGGCCGCCGCCTACAGCCGCCTCGGCCAGGCCCTCGCCGTCATGGCCAACCT
>DATENJ010000533.1:0-3853 GCA_035275125.1 Actinomycetes bacterium
GGCCTCGGCGAACAGCCGCTTGGCCCTCCCGGCGTCGCTCATGACGGCGACCACACCGCCAGGGCGTCCCGGGCCCGCTCGGTCCACCAGGCAAGGTCGGCGGCCTCGCGGGCCCGGATGGCCGGATCGGGGTGGCCGCTGGCGTGCAGGGCCTTGTCCCAGCCGAGCTGGACCAGCCCGCCCAGCAGCGCCAGGCGCAGGGCGTCGGGGTCGTGGCGCTCGCCCTCGGCGGCCCGGAAGTCGTCAAGCACCTGCTCGCGGGTGGCGTCGATGCGACTCCAGTTGATGGCCAGGTACCAGGCGACCTCGACCGCCGGAGGCGCCCAGCCGGTCTGGGTGCCCCAGTCCAGCATCACCACCCGGTCGCCGGTGAAGCCGAGGTTGCCGAGCTTGAGGTCGCCCTGGATGAGGGTCGACCCGAACGCCGACAGGGCGTCCGCCAGCGACTCCGGCCGCTCGAGGACGGCCAGCACCGGCTCGGCGACGTCCGCCGGGACGACCTCGGCGAAGCGCTCCCAGCCGCGGCCGATCAGCGCCGGGACCTCGTCGGCACCGCCGGCCTCGCGGCGGGCCGTCGCCGGGGAGAGGAACGCGTAGCGGTCGGCCAGCGGGCACAGGTCCAGCGGCGGGCCGCCGGCGAAGGCGGCGTGCAGGGCGGCGGCCGCCTCCAGGACCCGGCGGCTGTCGGCCCGGGTGATCCGGGCGCTGTCGGGCACCAGGGCGGCCGTCACGTCGCGCATGATCACCACCCAGCCGCCGGCGACCTGCTCGGCCCCGAGGACGGCGTGGTCGATCACCTCGGGCACCTGGGCCAGCACCCCCGAGGACCAGAGCTCGGCCGCCCGGCCGTGGTCGTGGCTGGCCCGCATGATCCAGTCGCCCCCGTCGCGGACGTGCTTGACCACCAGCGCCTCGCCCCCGGCCAGGACCACCCGCTCCAGCAGGCTCCCCGAGCGGCCGTCGGCCGCGGCCAGCGGCTCTCTCCTGACGACGTCGACCAGCAGTGAGCTCACAGCAGCCACCCTTCCGTCCCGGTTGGTTCCCGGGTCAGGATCGCCGACACGGTTGCGGCCCGGTTGCAGTCCGATCCACAGCGGCCGCTCAGCCGTCCCGCGGCTCGGGCTTTCGCATGTACCACTCGCGGTACTCGGTGCAGCGCCCCTCGGCGTCGAACCGGAGCAGGAACAGGTTGTCGTACTCGTCGCGGACGGTGCCGTTGGTGTTGAGATAGCGGCTGTAGCCCCTGGCCACCGCCTGGTCGCCGGCGACAAGGACCGGGCGGTAGGCGCCCTCGTAGGTCCCGGACCCGTCGCGGTCCTTCAGCCAGTCGGCGACGATCGCGTCCCGCCCCCGGAGCGGCTCGGTGAACGGGTCGTACCAGTAGACGGCGTCGGCGCTGAACAGCGCCCCGATCTCCTCGGGATCGTAGGTGCCCCAGGCGTGGCTGTAGCCGTCCAGCCAGGCCGCGACCGCCCGCTCCTCCACGGCGTCCTCCTTGATCAGCTGGCTCGCCGGCCGAGCCTACACTGACCCGATGACGAACCCGCCGGCCGCGAACCGCCTGATCGACGAGACCAGCCCCTATCTCCTCCAGCACGCCCACAACCCGGTCGACTGGTACCCGTGGGGCCCCGAGGCCCTGGAGCGGGCCCGGGCCGAGGACAAGCCGATCCTGCTGTCGATCGGCTACGCGGCCTGCCACTGGTGCCACGTGATGGCGCACGAGTCGTTCGAGGACGCCGAGACGGCCGCCCAGATGAACGAGGGCTTCGTCTGTGTCAAGGTCGACCGCGAGGAACGGCCGGACCTCGACGGCATCTATATGGACGCGGTCCAGGCCATGACCGGGCAGGGCGGCTGGCCGATGACGGTGTTCCTCACCCCGGAGGGGAGCCCGTTCTACGCCGGCACCTACTACCCGAAGGCCGACCGGCCGGGCCTGCCCAGCTTCCGCCGGGTGCTGGCCGCCGTTTCCGACGCCTGGGCCAGGCGGCGCGACGACGCCCGCCGCCAGGGCGACCAGGTCGTGCAGGTGCTGGCCGCCCAGTCCGGCGCCCTCGGCGGCGACGGCGACGGCCAGCTGGACACCGGGACCCTGCGCCAGGCCTTCGACGGGCTTCGCGGCGCGTTCGACGCCACCTGGGGCGGGTTCGGGGGCGCGCCCAAGTTCCCCCAGCCGATGACGCTCGAGTTCCTGCTCCGCTGCCACCTGCGCGGCTTCGAGGGCGCTCTGGACATGGTCCGGCTGACCCTGGACCGGATGGCCGACGGCGGCATCTTCGACCAGGTCGGGGGCGGCTTCCACCGCTACTCGACCGACGGGCGCTGGCTGGTCCCGCACTTCGAGAAGATGCTCTACGACAACGCCCTGCTGACCCGCTTGTACACCCACGCCTGGCAGGCCACCGGCGAGGACCGCTACCGGCAGGTGGCCAGCCGCACCGCCGACTACCTGCTGGGTGAGCTCCGCCATGGCGACGGCGGGCTCTTCTCCTCCCAGGACGCCGACTCCGAGGGGGTCGAGGGCCGGTTCTTCGTCTGGTCGTGGGATGAGCTGGTGTCGATCGCCGGCGAGCCGGTGGCCCGCCACCTCGGCGCCACCCCCGAGGGCAACTGGGAGGGGACCAACGTCCTGTGGACCCCCCGCCCGGCCGACGACGAGCTGGCCGCCCAGGTGGCGGCCGCCCTGCCGCGGCTGTTCGAGGCCCGCGAGGCCAGGGTCCACCCGGCGACCGACGACAAGGTCCTGGCCGCCTGGAACGGCCTGGCCATCTCGGCCCTGGCCGAGGCCGGCCGCAGCTTCGGCGAGCCCCGCTACCTCGACGCCGCCCTGGCCGCGGCTGGCTTCGTGCTGGAGGCGCTCACCGGCGACGACGGCCGGCTGCTGCGCTCCTGGCGCGAGGGCCGCAAGGGCGGGCCCGGCTACCTGGACGACTACGCCTGCATGGCCGAGGCCTGCCTGACCCTGTACGAGACCACCTTCGAGCTGCGCTGGCTGCGCGAGGCCCGGCGGCTCGCCGAGGCCATGGTGGAGCTGTTCGCCGACCCGGGCGGCGACGGCTTCTACCAGACCGGCCGCGACGCCGAGCAGCTGGTCGTCCGGCCCCGGGAGCTGTTCGACAACGCCGTCCCGGCCGGCTCGTCGGTGGCCGCCGAGGTGCTCCAGCGCCTGGGCCGCCTGACCGGCACCGCCGACTGGGAGCAGGCGGGGATCAGCGCCCTCAAGCCCGTCCTCGGGGTGCTGGGCCGGGCCCCGGCCGGGTTCGGGCACGCCCTCGGGGCGGCCGACTTCGCCCTTGCTCGGGTCAGGGAGGTCGCCATCGTGGGCCACCCCGGGGCCGCCGACACCGGCGCCCTGCTGGCCGAGGTCTGGGGCGCCTACCAGCCCAACCGGGTGGTCGCGGCCGCCGGGCCCGACGACGTGACCGCCCAGGATGAGGTGCCGCTGCTGGCCGACCGCCCGGCCCTCGAGGGCCGGGCCACCGCCTATGTGTGCGAGCACTTCGTCTGCCAGCGGCCGGTCACCGAGCCAGCCGAGCTGGCCGCCCAGCTTGCCTGAACCGTCCGACTGGGCGTTTGACGGCCGCCTGGCCAGGTAACCCACCCCCCGCAGGCTCATCGAGCCCGTGCCTCCTGGCGGAGGCGCGCAAGGTGGCGTTGTCGGTGCCGATCGACCGCAGGTCAGCGACCAGGGAGCTGCGGCTCCTCCTCCAAGGCGTGGACGGGTTGGCCGGGGAGGGCCTGGCCGCCGCCCTCCAGCGGGTGGCCGAGGCGGCGACCACGGTGCTCCGGGCCCAGGGCGCCGGGGTGATGCTGGCCGACGAGCACGAGGTGCTGCGCTGCGCCGCCGCCA
>DATENJ010000534.1:0-3310 GCA_035275125.1 Actinomycetes bacterium
CTGGTCAGCCTGGCCCTGCTGGTGCCGGCCCTGCGCCGCTACGACGCCCACTCGCCCGAGGCGGCCGCCCGCGACAGCGTGCGCCCGTGACCAGCCGCTAGGCGCTGCCGCCGACGGCGATCTCGGTGGGGACGAGGATGCCGGCGGCCTGGGTGGTGCCCTCGTCGATCTCGCGCAGGCAGGAGGCGATCAGCTCGGCCGCGATGCGGTCGACGGGGATGCGCACGCTGGTCAGCTGCGGCTCGGTCATCTGCTGGACGAAGCCGCCGTCGAAGCCGGTCACGGCCACGTCCTCACCGACCCGCAGCCCCATCGAGGTGGCCGCGTTCACGGTCACCGCGGCCAGCACGTCGCTGCCGGTGACGATCGCGGTCGGGCGGCGCTTGCGGCCGAGCAGCTTGAGCACGTCGCCGTGGACCTCCTCGAGGGTGTTGCCGAGAACGATGGAGCGCTCCCCGACCCGGATCCCGTGGTCGGCCAGGCCCTTGCGGAACCCCTCGAGCCGCTCGACGTCCCAGTAGTTCTTGGCCGCGTAGCCGACGTAGGCGAAGCTCTTGTGGCCCCGGTCGACCAGGTAGTCGACGGCCGAGCTGGCCGCGGCCACGCTGTCGATGTCGACCCAGCACTGGGGCAGGCCGGGGGCGGTGCGGCCGAACATGGCGAACGGGACCCCGACCTGGTGGAGGTAGCGGGCGCGGGGGTCGTCGATCCGCGACCCCGACAGGATGAACCCGTCCACCCCACGGATGGCGACCAGCTCGCGGAACACCTCGAGCTCGTCGTCCTGCTCGGTGAACACCAGCACGTGGTGGCCGTGGCCGGCGGCCGCCCGGACCAGGGCCTGGATGAACCCGAGGACGAAGGCGTTCTCGGCGGCCAGCTGCTCGCTCGGCATGTGGTAGCCGAGCTGCATGGTCCGCTGCGACCGGAGGCTGCGGGCGGCCCGGTGGGGCTGGTAGTCGAGCTCCTCGATGGCCCGCAGGACGCGGTTGCGGGTGTCCTCGGAGTAGCCGGTGCGGCTGTTGAGCACGTTGGAGACGGTCTGGCGCGAGACCCGGGCCAGCCTGGCCACGTCGTTGATGTCGCTGCGGGGCTTGGCGGCGCCCTGCGTCGGCGTCCGATCCTCGGACTGCTTACCGGCCACGTTGACCTCCGGCATAGGGCGCGTTGGGCCAGGGTACCCGATTGCACAGCTGGGTGGACCCCGAGACAGGCCTGGCCATCGGGGGCTAGCATCGGGGGCGTGCGCAGCGCCCAGTGGTACGGGGGGTCTGACCGGAACGCCTACGTCCACCGGGCGTGGATGCGCCGGGGCCTGCCGAGGCACGCCTTTGACGGGCGGCCCCACATCGCCATCGCCAACACGGCCTCGGACCTGACGCCCTGCAACAGCCACCTGGACGAGGTGGCGGCCAGCGTCAAAGAAGGTGTCTGGGAGGCCGGCGGGGTGCCGCTGAACCTGCCGGTGGTGTCGCTGGGCGAGACCCAGGTGCGGCCGACGGCCATGCTCTGGCGCAACCTGGCCGCGATGGCCACCGAGGAGCTGCTGCGGGCCAACCCGGTCGACGGGGTGGTGCTGCTCGGCGGCTGCGACAAGACGATCCCGGCCCTGCTGATGGCGGCGGCCTCGGTCGACCTGCCGGCCCTGGTCGTGCCCGGCGGGCCGATGCTGACCGGGCACTTCCGGGGCACCCCGCTGGGCTGCGGAACCGACGTGTGGCGTCTCGGGGAGGAGGTCAGGGCCGGCCGGCTGGCGAGAGAGACCTTCCTCGAGTCGGAGTCGGCGATGATCCGCAGCCGCGGCCACTGCAACACCATGGGCACGGCCTCGACCATGGCCTGTCTGGCCGAGGCGCTCGGGACCACCATCCCCGGCGTGGCCGGCACCCCGGCCCCGGACAGCCGGCTGCTGGAGCGGGCCCACCAGAGCGGGCAGCTCGCCGTCGAGCTGGTCGCCGCCGACCGCCGGCCGAGCACCTTCCTCGGCCCGGGGTCGTTCCGCAACGCCATCGTGGCCCTGGCCGCCATCGGCGGGTCGACCAACGGGGTGGTCCACCTGCTCGCCCTGGCCGGGCGGCTGGGGGTCGAGCTGTCGCTCGAGGACTTCGACCGCATCGGGTCGGTGGTGCCGCTGCTGGTCGACCTGCAGCCGGCCGGCCGCCACCTGATGGAGGACTTCCACCGGGCCGGCGGCCTCCTGGCCGTGCTGCGCGAGGTCGCAGACCTGCTCGACCCCGAGGCGGGCACGGTGACGGGCCGGCCGCTGGTCGCGCACCTGGAGGACGCCGAGCTGGTCGACCCCGAGGTCATCCGGCCCCGGGCCCGTCCCCTCCAGGAGGCGGCCGGCATCGCCGTGCTGCGCGGCAACCTCTGCCCCGACGGGGCGGTCATCAAGCCGGCGGCGGCGTCGCCGGAGCTGCTGTCGCACCGGGGCCGGGCGGTCGTCTTCGACAGCGTCGAGGACCTCCACGCCCGCCTCGACGACCCGGCCCTCGAGGTCGACGAGACCTCGGTGCTGGTCCTGCGCGGCTGCGGCCCCAAGGGCTACCCGGGGATGCCCGAGGTCGGCAACATGCCCCTGCCGGCCAGGCTGCTGGAGCGCGGGGTCCGCGACATGGTCCGGATCAGCGACGGCCGCATGAGCGGCACCGCCTACGGCACCGTCGTCCTCCACGTCGCCCCCGAGGCGGCCGCCGGCGGCCCTCTGGCCCTGGTCCGCAGCGGCGACCCGATCGTCCTTGACGTCGCCGCCCGCACCCTGCACCTGGATGTGCCGGCCGGTGACCTGGCCCGCCGCACCCCGCCCGAGGCCACCACCGCCGCCTACGCCGCCCCGCCCAGCGGCTGGCAGCGCCTCTACATCGACCACGTCCTCCAGGCCGACCGCGGCGCCGACCTCGACTTCCTGGTCGGCCGCCGCGGCCACGAGGTCACCCGCGAGTCCCACTGACCGCGGGAGTTTGTCGTCCCGGGTCGATGGGCAGCCGTACCAGGGCAGGCCACACGGGAGGAGCAGGCGATGGCAGCCGACGACCGGTCGCGCAACGCGGCCCGCAACAAGACCCGCAACACCGCCCAGAAGGTCAAGGGCCAGTTCAAGGAGGCCGCCGGGGCCGTCACCGGTAACGAGCGCCTCGAGGCCGAGGGCCGGGCCGACAAGACCAGGGCCAGCCTCAAGCAGGCCGGCGAGAAGCTCAAGGACGCCTTCCGGGGCCGCTAGGCCGGTTCGCCGAGTGGCTCGTCAGCGGCTACCGTGGTCGGGTGCGAGTGGCGACCTGGAACGTGAACTCGGTCAAGCAGCGGGTGCCCC
>DATENJ010000535.1:0-7862 GCA_035275125.1 Actinomycetes bacterium
ACCACCACGTGGCCGATCTCGCCGGCGGCCCCGTGGGCGCCCATGTGGAGCTGGCCGCCGAGGATCAGGGCGCCGCCGACCCCCGACCCGGCGAACACCACCAGGAGGTCGTCGAAGCCACGGCCGGCACCGAGGCGGTGCTCGGCCAGGGTGGCAACGGCCACGTCGTTGTCGACCACCACCCGCTTGACCCCGAGGGCGGCGGCAACCAGGGAGCCGAGCGGCACCGGGTCGCCGAAGCCGGGGAGGTTGGCCGCCCCGAACAGGTCGCCGGTCTTGGGGTCGACCCGGCCGGGGGAGCCGATCCCGACCCCGGCCAGCTTGCTCACCGGCACCTTGGCGCTCTTGGCGGACGCCTTGACCACGCTGGTGATCTCGGCCACGACCGCCGCCGGCCCGCCCTCGACCGGGGTCTTGCCTCTGGCCTCGCCGAGCCGGGTGCCGTGGCCGTCGACGATCACGCCCTGGACCTTGGTCCCGCCGAGGTCGATCCCTGCCGTATGCATGACCCGGATGATGCCAGCATCCTCCGAAAGGTGGAGGGCGGAATCGGCGCCGTGGCCGACGAATCGGCTTGCCATGTCGCGTAGGCTCGCCCAAGACAAGCTACGAGAGAACGAGAAGAAGGGGAGCGCTCCCATGTCAGCTGCCACCGTGCCCGGCGACACCACCGAGACGCTCGCCGCGCGGGCCGTCGAGGTGACCAAGGTCTACGGGCAGGGCCAGACCGAGGTGCGGGCCCTCGACAACGTCTCGGTCGAGTTCCCGAGCGGCCGGTTCACCGCGATCATGGGCCCGTCCGGCTCCGGCAAGTCGACCCTGATGCACTGCCTGGCCGGGCTGGACCGGATCACCTCCGGGGAGATCTTCATCGGCGACGTCGAGCTCAGCAAGCTGTCCGAGAAGCAGCTCACCCTGCTCCGCCGGGACAAGGTCGGCTTCGTGTTCCAGGCCTTCAACCTGCTCCCGACCCTGACCGCGGCCGAGAACGTCGAGCTGCCCCTGGCCATCGCCGGCCGCAAGCCGGACCGTTCCTGGGTCGACAAGGTGATCGACGCCGTCGGGCTGCGCGAGCGCCTCGGCCACAAGCCGGCCGAGCTGTCCGGCGGCCAGCAGCAGCGGGTGGCCGCCGCCCGGGCGCTGGCCTCCAAGCCGGCGATCGTGTTCGCCGACGAGCCCACCGGCAACCTCGACTCGACCTCCGGCACCGAGCTGCTCGGCTTCATGCGCCGCTCGGTCGACGAGTACGGCCAGACCATCGTGATGGTCACCCACGACCCGAACTCGGCCGCCTTCGCCGACCACGTGCTGTTCCTGGTCGACGGCCGGATCGTCGACGAGATGGCCAACCCGACCGCCGAGAAGGTGCTCGACCTCATGAAGAAGCTGGGGGGCTGAGCAGGCGATGGGCAAGGCAACACTGAAGGGCCTCCTGGCCCACAAGTTCCGGCTGGCCGCGACCGCCCTGGCCATCGTGCTCGGGGTCAGCTTCGTGGCCGGCACCTATGTGCTCACCGACACCATCACGGCCAGCTTCGACGACCTGTTCAAGCAGGTCACCCAGGGTGTCGACGTCGCCGTCCGCTCCGAGGACACCTTCGGCGGCTTCGACACCGGCGAGGTCCGCGACCCCATGCCGGCCTCCCTGCTCGACAAGATCAAGGCGGTCGACGGCGTGCGGGTGGCCGAGGGCAGTGTCACCGGGTACGCCCAGCTCGTCGGCAAGGACGGCAAGGCGGTGACCACCGGCGGCGCCCCCAACCTCGGTGTGTCGTTCAACAAGGACACCCAGTTCACGGCCGGCTCGACCGTCCGCTCGGGGCAGCTGCCGACCACGCCGAGCGAGATCGCGATCGACGCCAAGACGGCCGAGGACACCGGCTTCAAGGTCGGCGACCAGGCCAAGGTGCTGTTCCAGGGCCCGGCCCGGACCTTCACCGTCAGCGGCATCATCGGCTTCGGCGACGCCGACAACCTCGGCGGGGCCCGCCTGGTCGGCTTCGACCTGGCCACCGCCCAGGAGGTGATGAACCGCCAGGGCCGTTTCGACGAGATCGACGTCGCCGCCCAGGAGGGCGTCACCCCCGAGCAGCTGCGCGACCGCATCCGGGCCGCCGTCGACCCGAAGTACGAGGTCCTCACCGGCGAGGAGCTGGCCGCCGACCAGGCCGCCGCGATCAACGACACCATCGGGCGGTTCCTCGGCACCGCGCTGCTCGCCTTCGCCTTCATCGCCCTGCTGGTGGGCGGGTTCCTGATCTTCAACACCTTCACCATCATCGTCGCCCAGCGGACCCGGGAGCTGGCCCTGCTGCGCTGCCTTGGGGCCAGCCGCCGCCAGGTGATGACCTCGGTGCTGGTCGAGTCGTTCATCGTCGCCCTGGTGGCCTCGCTGGTCGGCCTTGGCCTTGGGGTGCTGATCGCCATCGGCCTGCGTGCCCTGCTGAGCCAGTTCCTCGGCGCCGACATCCCGGCCACCGGGATCCAGTTCCTGCCTCGCACAGTGATCGTGTCGCTGGTCGTCGGCCTGGTCGTGACCGTGCTGGCGGCGCTGCTGCCGGCGCTCAAGGCGACCCGGGTGCCGCCGGTCGCCGCCCTCCAGCCGGAGACGGCCTTCGCCCCGACCGGCTTCCGCAAGCGCCGGATCGTCCTCGGCGTGCTGGTCACCGCCGTCGGCGTGGCCCTGCTGCTGGCGGGCCTGTTCCGCTCCGAGGGCAACCGGCTGGTCAACGTCGCCTCGGGGGCTGTGGTGGTCTTCTTCGGCGTGGCCATCCTGAGCCCGCTGATCGCACGGCCCCTGGCCCGGGTCATCGGCTGGCCGTTCGCCCGCGCCTTCCGGCTGCCCGGCACCCTGGCCCGTCAGAACGCCATGCGCAACCCGCGGCGGACCGCCTCGACCGCCGCCGCCCTGATGATCGGGCTGGCCCTCGTGTCCTTCGTCAGCATCTTCGCCGCCTCGATCAAGGCCTCGACCACCAAGACGCTGGAGGACACGGTCTCGGCCGACTACATCCTCATGAACGACAACTTCCAGCCGTTCAGCCCGGAGGCCGCCCAGCGCCTGGCCGAGCAGCCGCAGCTGGCGGCGGTGGCCGGGGTGCGCTTCGGCCCCTGGAAGCTCAACGGGGCCAGCAAGACCGTCCAGGCCGTCGACCCGGCCGCCTACCAGCAGGTCGTCCGCACCGAGGTCACCGCGGGCAACTTCGACGACCTGGCCTCAGGCGGCCTGGCCGTGAAGGACACGGTGGCCAAGGCCAACGGCTGGACGGTGGGCGAGAACGTGCCCATGGAGTTCCCCCGCACCGGGCTGGAGCAGGTCCCGGTGAAGGCGGTCTACAAGGACAACAGCCTGAACGGCGACTTCGTCCTCGGCCTGACCACCTACGAGCGCGCCTTCGCCGACCAGGCGGACCTCCAGATCCTGGTCAAGGCCGCACCGGGGGTCGCCCCGGCCGAGTCGCGGGCCGCGGTCGACCGGGTGATGGCCGACTTCCCCAACGTCACCGTGCGCGACCAGGCCGAGTTCAGGGACGAGCAGGCCAGGCAGATCGACCAGATCATCAACCTGTTCTACTCGCTGCTCGGGCTGGCCATCCTGATCGCCCTGTTCGGCATCGTGAACACCCTCGGCCTGTCGATCTTCGAGCGCATCCGGGAGCTCGGCCTGCTCCGGGCGGTCGGGGCGACCCGCAGCCAGCTGCGCTCGATGATCCGCTGGGAGGCGGTGATCATCGCCGTCCTCGGGGCCGTGCTCGGCCTGGCCGTCGGCGTGTTCTTCGGCTGGACGATCGTGCGGGCCCTGGCCAGCCAGGGCATCACCGAGTTCTCCCTGCCGGGCGGGCAGCTCGTCGGGTTCGTGCTCGCCGCCGCCATCGCCGGCGTCCTGGCCGCGGTCCTGCCCGGGCGCCGGGCGGCCAGGATTGACGTGCTCAGGGCGATCACCACGGAGTAGCGTTCGGGGTATGCGATCCGACTACACCAGGGAGGCGCTGGCCGAGGCCGACGTCGACGCCGACCCGGTGGTCCAGTTCCGGCGCTGGTTCGAGCAGGCCACCGAGGCCGGCCTGCTCGAACCGACCGCCATGACCCTGGCCACCGCGACCCCCGACGGCCGGCCGTCGGCCCGCATGGTCCTGCTGCGCGGGTTCGACGAGCGCGGCTTCTGCTTCTACACCAACTACGAGAGCCGCAAGGGGACCGAGCTGGCCGCCAACCCGCGGGCGGCCCTGGTCTTCTGGTGGGGTGAGCAGCAGCGCCAGGTCCGGATCGAGGGCCGGGTCGGGCCGACCACCCGCGAGGAGAGCGAGGCCTACTTCCACTCGCGCCCGCCGGGTAGCCAGCTCAGCGCGGCCGCCTCGCCGCAGAGCCGGGTGATCCAGGGCCGGGCCGCCCTGGAGCGGCGGGTCGCCCAGCTCGCCACCGGCCTCCCCGACGGCCAGATGCCCCTGCCGGAGTTCTGGGGCGGCTTCCGCCTCGCCCACGAGGTCGTCGAGTTCTGGCAGGGCCGGCCCAACCGCCTGCACGACCGCCTCCGCTACCGCCGCGTCGGCGGCACCTGGACGATCGAGCGCCTCGCCCCCTGACACAATAGGGCGTGCAGGGACGTCTCCTGAGCGACGGAGGGCTGGCCGATGGCATCCAGCGACGGGATCGAGGTCCACGGGCCCGCCCGCGAGAAGTACCGGGACGTCCTCAGCGACGAGGCGATCGGGCTGGTGGCCGAGCTCCAGCGGGAGCTGGGCCCGACTCGGGAGGCGCTGCTGGCCGGGCGGGGCGAGCGCCAGGCCAGCTTCGACGCCGGCGAGCTGCCCGACTTCCTCCCGGCCACGGCGCCGGTGCGCGCCGGCGACTGGCGGGTCGCGCCGGTGGACAAGATCGCCGACCGGCGGGTCGAGATCACCGGCCCGACCGACCGCAAGATGCTGATCAACGCCCTCAACTCCGGGGCCAGGGTGTTCATGGCCGACTTCGAGGACGCCAACGCCCCCACCTGGGAGAACATGTTCGGCGGCCAGGAGAACCTGGTCGACGCCATCGAGGGCACGATCAGCTTCGAGAGCCCGGACGGGCGCCAGTACCGGCTGAACGAGGAGACCGCGACGCTGATGCCGCGGCCCCGGGGCTGGCATCTGCCCGAGAAGCACATCACCGTCGACGGCCGGCCGGTCTCGGCCAGCCTGACCGACTTCGGGTTGTTCATGTTCCACGGAGCCAGGCGGCTGCTGGAGCAGGGGAAGGGGGTCTTCCTCTACCTGCCCAAGCTGGAGAGCCACCTGGAGGCGCGGCTCTGGAACGACGCCTTCGAGCTGGCCTCCGACCGCCTCGGGATCCCGCGGGGCACGGTCAAGGCGACGGTGCTGATCGAGACCATCACGGCCGCCTTCGAGATGGACGAGATCCTCTACGAGCTGCGCGACCACTCGGCCGGGCTGAACGCCGGCCGCTGGGACTACATGTTCTCGGTCATCAAGAAGTTCCGGAACCGGCCCGAGTTCACCCTGCCCGACCGCAACAAGGTCACCATGACGGTGCCGTTCATGCGCGCCTACACCCAGCTGCTGGTCAAGACCTGCCACCGCCGGGGGGCGTTCGCCATGGGCGGCATGTCGGCGTTCATCCCCAGCCGCAAACGGCCCGAGATCAACGACCAGGCCGTGGCCAAGGTGCGCGAGGACAAGCAGCGTGAGGCCGGCGACGGCTTCGACGGCACCTGGGTCGCCCACCCCGACCTGGTGCCGGTGGCCATGGAGGTGTTCGACGGGGTCCTCGGCGAGCGGCCCAACCAGGTCGGCCGTCAGCGCGACGACGTCCAGGTCGGGCAGGCCGAGTTGCTCGACATCGCCTCGACCCCGGGGGAGGCGACCGAGGAGGGGCTGCGCAACAACGTGAACGTCGGCATCCAGTACATCTCGTCCTGGCTGCGCGGCCAGGGCGCCGCCCCGATCTTCAACCTCATGGAGGACGCGGCCACCGCCGAGATCTCGCGCTCCCAGGTCTGGCAGTGGGTCCACAACGGCGTCAAGCTGGGCGAGGGCCAGACCGTCACCGCCGACCTGGTCCGCCAGACCGCCACCGAGGAGCTGGAGAAGATCCGCGAGCAGGTTGGGGACGAGTTCTTCTACACCGAGGGCCGCCCGGACCAGTCAAGGGCCCTGTTTGAGCAGGTCGCCCTGGCCGACGAGTTCATCGAGTTCCTCACGATCCCCGCCTACGAGCTGCTGGACTGACCTCTCGCGAGGAGGGCGCAGATGGACCGACAGGCCCTCATCCGCCGGCTGGAGGAGATCGCCGGCCCCCAGGGGGTGATCTCCGAGCGCAACCAGCTGCGCACCTACGAGTGCGACGGCCTGGCCAACTTCCGGGTCATCCCCAGCGTGGTCGTGCTCCCCGAGACCGCCGACCAGGCCAGGGCGGCCGTGCGGGCCTGCCACGAGGCCGGCGTGCCGTTCGTGGCCCGCGGGTCGGGCACCGGCCTGTCCGGCGGGGCCCTGCCGGTGTCGGACGGGGTGCTGATCGTGCTCGCCCGCATGCGCCGCATCCTCGAGGTCGACCTCGACAACCAGCGGGCCGTGGTCGAGCCGGGGGTGCTGAACCTCCAGGTCACCAAGGAGGTGGCGGGCGACGGCTTCTACTACGCCCCCGACCCCTCCAGCCAGCAGGTCTGCTCCATCGGGGGCAACGTGGCCGAGAACTCGGGCGGCGCCCACTGCCTCAAGTACGGCTTCACCACCAACCACGTCACCGGGCTGGAGGTGGTCCTGCCCGACGGTGAGCTGGTCCACCTGGGAGGCGGCAAGGCCCCCGACCCGCCGGGCTACGACCTGCTCGGCGCCTTCGTTGGCAGCGAGGGCACCCTCGGCATCGCCACCACCGTGACACTGCGGCTGCTGCGCAAGCCCGAGGCGGTCCGGACCCTGCTGGCCGCCTTCGAGGGCACCGACCAGGCCGGCGACGCGGTCTCCAGGATCATCGGGGCCGGGATCGTCCCGGCGGCCATCGAGATGATGGACGCCCTGGCCATGGAGGCGGCCGAGGCGGCGGTCCACGTCCACTACCCCGAGGGGGCCGGCGCGGTCCTTGTGGTGGAGCTCGACGGGCCCAAGGCCGAGGTCGCGCACCAGTTCGACGAGGTCGAGCGGCTCTGCCAGGAGGCCGGCTCGACCACCATCCAGATCGCCGAGAGCGAGGACCAGCGGGCCCTGTTCTGGAAGGGCCGCAAGTCGGCCTTTGCCGCCGTCGGGCGGATCAGCCCCGACTACTACGTCCAGGACGGGGTCATCCCCCGAACGGCCCTGCCCGAGGTGCTGCGCCGCATCACCGAGCTGGCCGACGAGCGCGGGCTGCGGGTGGCCAACGTCTTCCACGCCGGGGACGGCAACCTGCACCCGCTGGTGCTGTACGACGGCGAGGTCGAAGGCCAGGAGCAGCGGGCCGAGGAGCTGTCGGCCGAGATCCTCTACACCTGCCTGGACCACGGCGGCTCGATCACCGGCGAGCACGGCGTCGGCTTCGACAAGAAGCAGTACCTGCCCAAGCAGTTCAGCGCCGAGGACCTGGACACCATGCAGCTGGTGCGCTGCGCCTTCGACCCCGACGGGCGGGCCAACCCGGGCAAGGTCTTCCCGACCCCGCGGCTGTGCGGCGAGCGGCCCGGCCCGCGCCGGGTCCACCCGGTCGAGCAGGCCGGCCTGGCGGAGGTGTTCTGAGCGTGGGCGTTCAGGACCTGGAGCGGGACGGCCTGGTCGAGGCGGCCGAGGGCTCGTACCCGGTCGACGGGGCGGCTGCCCGGTTCGTGGCCCGGCCGCGGTCGGTCGCCGAGGCCAGCCAGGTGCTGGCCGCGGCGGCCGCCGACGGCCTGGCCG
>DATENJ010000536.1:0-2597 GCA_035275125.1 Actinomycetes bacterium
CGCCGAGCTGGTTGGCCAGGGCGCGGCGGCCGCGGGCGAGCAGGCTCTTGACCGCCCCCGGGCGGGTCCCGAGCGTAGCCGCGACCTCCTCGATGGACAGGTCGACCAGGTGGTGGAGCACGATCGCCTGGCGTTGGCGCATCGGCAGGGTGCGCAGCGCCTCCAGCAGTGCCACCGCCTCGGCCGAGGCGGCCGGGACCTGCGGCGGCGGGCCGAGACGCACCAGCGCCCGCGCCTGGCGTCGTAGGTCCCGGCCGCGATCGGCCGCCAGGTTGAGGGCGACCCGGCGCACCCACGCCTCGGGCACGTCGTAGTCCCGCAGCCGCGTCCAGCGGACCGAGGCACGGGCATACGCCTCCTGGACCACCTCTTCGGCCTCGTGGAGGTCGCCGGTGACCGGCAAGAGCTGGCCGAGAAGCCGCCCGACGGTGCCGGCATAGAACGCCTCGAAGCCTTCAGTGCTGGCCATCGCGCTCCCAAGGTGGCGGACACCATCATCCACATACACGCCGCGCGGGGGTGCATGGTGACGGGTCGGCCACAGAATGCCGCCCGGCCGCCCCTCAGCAGGTCACTGGCTGTGGCGGGATCTCGACGGGCCTCAACCTAGCTGCGCGCGGGGTTCGGGCGCGTCGGTGGCCTCCGCCGGCTTGGTGGGCTGCGCCAGGAAGGCGATGAGGACGAAGATCCCCGCGATCGGGACCAGGAGCCAGAACAGGTGGCCCCAGCCGTAGCCGGAGTCGCGTAGTCGCCGGACGGTCACGGCGAGGTTCGGCAGCAGGACCGCGACGCCCCAGACACCGGCGAGCAGGGACCCGAGGTAGGCGTTGTCGCCGATCCGGATCACGTTGAAGAAGTTGAGCGCGGCCGCCACGAGCACGTTGAAGAGCGCCCACCACCAGAACTCGGGACGGGTGGCACGGCCCCTGAACTCGGCGTACTTGCCGAAGACGGTCTTGATGGCCTCGCCGAACGACATGGCCTCGCTCCTCTCGCCGGATGCGGCTCCACCTTAGAAGCTCTGCATCAGCAGGCCAAGCGCGGGGGTCAGCGGGAAGGTGAGCGGTTGACCGGGTTCGTCGACGACCGCGCGGCGAGGAACTCCTCCCAGGTGCGGTGGCCGGCGGGGTGGTCGGGGGCCAGGTTGGCGCCGGCTCGGATGGCGCGGGCGGCGTTGCCGGGGATGTGGACCGGGACGATCGGGCGGTGCTTGCCGCAGGCCCGCAGGTAGCCGCGGACCAGGGTGGCCATCTCCTCCACCCGCGGGCCGGCCAGGTCGGGGACAAGGCCGGCCGGGGGGCTGAGGGCGAGGTCCACGAGCCGGGCCGCCACCTCGGCGGAGTCGACGGGCTGGAACCGGAACCCGGCCGGGACCGGGATCACCGGCAGCTTGGCCAGCTGCCGCACCACCACCAGCAGCAGGTCGTGGAACTGGGTGGCGCGCAGCGTCGTCCACGGCACGCCCGAGCCGGCCACGGCCCGCTCGGCGGCCAGCTTGGACGCGAAGTAGCCGAACAGGGCGCCGTCGGTGCGGCTGGTGACCGGGACCCTGTCGGCCCCGACGACCGAGATGTTGACCAGATGCCTGGCTCCGGCCCGCGACGCCGCCCGGGCCAGGTGCCTGGCCTTGTCCCCGTCGCCCTTGGGGCCGCCGGCGCAGTGGACGATGATCTCGGCTCCCCGCACCGCGGCGTCGATCCCTTCGCCGGTGGCCAGGTCGCCGGTCACCAGCTCGACACCCGCCTCAGGCGCACGGGCGCGGCGACTGAGGACCCGGACATCGTGGCCGGCGTCCAGCAGCCGCGGGACGACCAGCCGCCCCAGGGTGCCGGTGCCGCCGGTGACGAGAATGGGTGGTGACGACATGGGTTCCTGCTCCTTGTCACATTGGTCGACTGTGGTGGGTCACCTTTATGACCCGCGGAGAGGCGAGGATGTGACCGATGGACGAGAACGAGTGGCTGGCCGACCGTTTCGAGGACCACCGGGCCCATCTGCGGGCGGTGGCCTACCGGATGCTCGGCTCGCTCACCGAGGCCGACGACGCCGTCCAGGACACCTGGCTGCGGCTCAGCCGCTCCGGCGCCGACGGCGTCGAGAACCTTGGCGGGTGGCTGACCACGATCGTCGCCCGTGTCTGCCTGAACATGCTGCGGGCACGCACCACCCGGCGCGAGGAAGCCCTCGGCGTCCACCTCCCCGACCCCGTGATCAGCCCCCAGGGCATGCTCCAGCCCGACGAGGAGGCGGTGCTGGCCGACTCGGTCGGCCTCGCCCTCCTGGTCGTGCTCGACACCCTGTCCCCGGCGGAGCGGCTCGCCTTCGTGCTCCACGACATGTTCCAGCTGCCCTTCGAGGAGATCGCCCCCATGGTCGGCCGGTCCCCGACGGCGGCACGGCAGCTCGCCAGCCGGGCCCGGCGGCGGGTCAAAGGGGCCGAGCTCCCGGCTCCCGACCCCGACCTGGCTCGTCAACGCGACGTGGTCGACGCCTTCTTCCTGGCCGCCCGCGGCGGCGACTTCGACGCCCTGGTCGCGCTGCTCGACCCCGAGGTCGTGCTGCGCGCCGACTTCGGGGCCGGGCGGCCCGCCGCCTCA